>CAMDCC010000201.1 GCA_945889545.1 Bifidobacterium breve
TCAGGCCACTCGCGTCAGGCCACTCGCGTCAGGCCACTCGCGTCAGGCCACTCGCGTCAGGCCACTCGCGTCAGGCCACTCGCGTCAGGCCACTCGCGTCAGGTCGAGGCAGGTTCGGCCGGGTCTGCGCTCCCAGCACTGGAGCCCGACCGCTGGATCGCGCGTTCGTCGGTGCCGAGGTACGAGGCGATGACCGAGGGATCGTGGCGCACCACGTCAGGCACACCTTCGGCGATCACGAGGCCGGCCTCGAGGCAGTAGATGCGGTCACTCGTCGACATCACCATGGGCATGTCGTGCTCGATGATCAAGATGGCGCACCCGAGCTCCTTGTGGATCATCTTGATGAGTGGCCCGAAGACCTCGGTCTCGCGCTGCGCGATGCCAGCCGTGGGCTCATCGAGGAGCATCAGACGCGTGTCGAGGGCAAGGAGCGCGCCGAGCTCGACGACGCGCCTTGTGCCGGTCGAGAGCTCACTCACAAGGTTGTCGGCATAACGCCCCAGCCCGAGGTAGGAGATGATCTCGTCGGCCTGCGAACGCTTCCGACGCTCGGCGAAGTGTGACTGCGGCAGCGCGAGCATCGAGGGCAAGAGCAGCGACCGCTTCCGCGCTTCGAGCGCGACCATGATCGTCTCTCGCACATTGAGGCCGCCGAAGATGCGTGCGTTTTGGAAGGCGCGGCCCATGCCGTGGCGGGCGCGGCGATACGACGGAATGCCATCGACCCGTTCGCCGAAGATCTCGATCTTTCCCGTCGCTCGGACGAACCCCGAGATGGCGTTCATCAGCGTCGTCTTGCCGGCGCCGTTGGTGCCGATGAGCCCGACGATCTCGCCGGGCCGCACCTCGAGGCTGACGCCGTTCACCGCGAACAGGCCGCCGAAGCGCACCTTCACGTCGTCGACGCGCAGTGGGCAGAGGTCGGCGCTGCCCTCCATGCTGCGGTCCCGGGTCGAGAGCGTCGTGACGTCCGACGTCTCGCGACCCTTCTTCGGTTGCCAACCCGTCCGGTGGGCGACGTAGAGCAAGAGCTGGTGTCGGCCACTCTCGATGATCGAGATGAGACCTCCGGGCACGTAGAGGATGAGGATGAGCATGCCGATGCCACTGGCAAACAGCTGGAGCTCCTGGGTGTTGCTGAACACGAGCGGGACGGCCACGACGACCAACGTGCCGAGGATCGCGCCCGTGACTGAGGTGAGCCCTCCGACGACTGCAACCGAGAGCACTCGGATCGACTCGGCTGGCGTGAAGTAGTCAGGAAACATCGTTGCGTTACGTGCAGCGAAGAGACCTCCTGCGAACGCCGCAACACCACCCGACAGACCAAAGGCGATGAGCTTCGCTCTCGTGGGCGACACGGTGTAGGCCGCCGCGTTCATGTCGTTGTCACGCACCGCGAGGAGCGTCCGACCGACACCGGTTTTCCGTAGGTGCGTCACGATGGCAATCACCACGATGAGCGCAACGAAACAGAGGTAGTAGTACGCGTCCTTGTCGGTGGTGAGGTCGAACTCCCCGAGCAATGGGATGTCGAGTATTGGAGGGTCGAGACGCGAGCCGTACCCGGAGAAGTAGGTGTTGAGGCGATCGGTGAGCAACACGTGATTGCTCACTGCGAGCGAGAAGCCCAACGTGATGATCGCGAGGTACAGGCCGCGCACGCGCAAGGCCGGGAGGCCGATCACGATGGCAACTCCGACCCCCCACAGCGTGCCGAGCGCGATCGAGGGGACGAACCCCATGGATTGGCCGTAGTACGCAGTCAGGTACGCGCCAATTGCCACGAACGCGAACTGACCGAGCGACAGCTGGCCAGCCCAGCCCGTGAGCACAGTGGCGGAGACCGCGACCATCAAGAAGGTCAAGATGCTCGTCATGTCGTTCATGTCGGAAGCCGTGGAGAAGAACGACGGCAGTGCGAACCCTGCGGCAAAGAGCAGGGCGACGCCCCCGTAACGCGCAGCTCGCGAGAGAGGGTGTTTCAAGAGCTCCGCCCTGGCTGCCCGTGCGCGCGGTGTGAGCGTCCATGCCGATTCGTCGGCGCTCTGCGATCGCGCTCGGAACAGCACCACGATGATCAGCAGCAGGAACATGACAAGAGTGTCGGTACCAGGGGATCCGGTGGTGTTGGCGAGCACTACCCCTTCCATCACGCCGATGACGACCCCGCCCGCCAAGGCAAGCGGGAAGGACGCCATCCCGCCGATCAGCGCGGCGACAAGGCCCCGGAGCAACAGGTCTGGGCCCAGTGCGTTGCTGATGTCGTTCGTTCGCTGGTTCAGGACTGGCGCGGCGATCACAGCGCCAACCGCGGAGACCACGCCGGCGATGACCCACACCTGCGTCGACACGGCCTTCACGCGGACTCCGGAGAGTGACGCGCCGCTCGGATTGTCGGCCGACGAACGCACCGCGAGTCCAAACTTGCTGCGTTGGAGCAGCACCGCGAGGATCGCCACGATCACCGGCACGACGATGAGAACAATCACCTGCTCGCTGCGCACGGTGAGGGCACCGATCGTCCAGATCTTGTCGAACCCCGTCGGGAATGCTTGTTCGTCGACGACCGGAAGCTGGAGCTGCACCAGCTGGATCACCTGCGCCATCCCGATGGTTGCGACGAACAGCAGCAACCGAGGCTGGTTGAAGAGCCGGCGGACCACGAGCAGCTCGGTGACACCACCGAGCGCGGCGCCCACCAAAATCGCTACCGGGAGGGCAAACCAGAACGACCAGTTGTAGGTCACCATCAGGACCGCCAAGATCGACGCACCCAACGCCCCGAACTGGCCCTGCGCGAAGTTGATGACACCCGATGCGCGGAAGACCAGCACGATGCCGACCGCGACGAGCGCGTAGACCATCCCGCGGATGATCCCGTTGAAGACGATCTGCTCCGAGATCGTCACGCCCAACATCAAGCGCCCTCACCCGAGAGGAAGACCGCGCGCAACAGGTCGTCTCGTTCGAGCAGGTCCTGCGCCGGACCTTCGAAGCGGATGCGTCCCCGCTCCATGAAGATCGCGCGGTCCGCGATCGACAACGCCACGTTCACCGATTGCTCGACGATCACCATCGTGACGCCCGCGGACCGGAGTCCCTGCACGACCTCCAAGAGGTCTTGGACGACGATCGGTGCGAGCCCGAGCGACAGCTCGTCGATCAAGAGGAGCTCTGGCTCGAGCACGACCGCCTTCGACAAGGCCAGCATTTGCTGCTGACCACCTGAGAGCGAGCCCGCGCGTGCGCTCAATCGATCGGCCAGCACCGGGAAGGTCGCCAACGCGGCATCGACCCGTTCCTTCCGGCGAGTGGGGTCCTCGATGAGCCAGCTCCAGATCTCGAAGTGGTCGGCCACCGTGTGGCTCGGGAAGACCCCTTCACCCCCTGGAACTTGGATCATCCCCATGGCGACTCGGATCTCAGGATCCGTGAGCGTGACCGTGCGGCCGTTCATGCGGACCACACCACGGTCGGGCATCACTAGGCCACTGATCGTCTTCAGCAGCGTGGACTTTCCGGCACCGTTGGTCCCAAGCAGCGCGAGCACCTCGCCTCGCTGCACCTCGAGGTTGATGTCGAAAAGGATCTGGACGGGTCCGTACGAGACGTCGATGTCGTGGAGCTGCAGCACCGGGAGATGCTCCGGGTCGGCCGCGACCCGCCGTTGCTCAGCTTGGTCCTCGAGCAGCTCGGCGACCACCAACGAGATGTCGCGCTTCATGAACCGCGCGCCGCGCATCACGAGGAACCCGCCAAGGAGCGCGCCAAAGGGCACGATGGTGAGGAGCGCGGTGCGCTCACCGTACGCCTCGGCAATCGCCGCGACCATCAGGCCGCCGAAGAACCCACCGAGGAGGAAGACATAGAAGCCGATCAAGGCGAATGCCTGCGCTCGCATCCGGTACGGGACCACTGCCGAGATGATCGGGCCCATCTGCGTGAATGCCGCGAGCTGGCAAGCGTTCCCGATCGCCAGGAGCACGATCAGTGCCTCGACGGATTGGAGCTGCGAGCCAATCGTGACGAACACGCCGTACGCGATGACGAACCCTCCGAACAGCCGTGCGGCCCAGCGCGGATCACGGCGGAAGAGGCGGTCGCCGTACCGGCCTGCGAACGGGATCACTAGCAACGCCGGGAGGTAGGTGAGTGAGAGCACCCAGCCACGCTTGTACGCGTCGAAGTTATACGTCTCTTGGAAGAGGAAGCTCATGCGCGAGGGCACGCTGATGAGCGCGAAGCCGAGCATGCCGATCCCGAGCGTCAGGTATCGGAATGTCTTGACCTTCTTCAGCCGGGTGGACGCCGAGCTCAATCGCACCGGCGGCTCGTCCTCGGCCGCGAGGACCTGTCCGAGCACTGCCTCCTGCTCGTTGCGACCGCGGCCTGGGTCACGCATGAAGAACAACGTGAGAGCGATGATGACTGCCGCGACCGCGATCGCGACCATGGCGTAGCGCCACCCGTCGGCTCCGCTCACCTGGGCCGAGACGGCACCGACGAAGAACGGTCCGATCACCAAGCCGAGTGGTCGACCGAGCCCCTCCATCGCGAACATCCGCGCGCGCACACGGATCGGATAGGCGTCGGCGACCAGCGCCGGCGAAATCGGGATACGAGCTGCCGCCCCGAAGCCCGCGCCAATGCGCGCGATGCCCATGAGGAAGGCGGTCGGCACGAGCCCTGTGAAGACGATGAAGACCGACCAGAAGGTCGTGGCCGACGCCAGGATTCGGGCGCGGTTGTAGCGGTCGGCGAGCCAGGCAAACGGCAACGTCGAGAGCACCAGCACCACGCCGCTGAGCGAGGTAAGCCCCTGGAGCGTCGTCTTGCTCACGTCGAGCGACTTCTGGATATCCGGTCCGAGGGTGTTGAGGGCGGCGCTGTCGAACGTCTCGATGATGTTGACAAGCAACAGGGAGACGATCAGCCCCCAACCGCCGGCGCGGATACCTTCGCGCAGCGGCATCTGCTCGCCGCCGACCCCAGGCAGTAAGTCATCGGGAAGCAGCTCGCCAGCCTCGGCCGCGGCTTGAGCATCGCGGCGCCGCTCTTCTTCCGCAACGACAACCGCGGTCAGCGCCGCGGGCTCGCTGGCCTCGGGCATCACCGAGCCCCCCTGATCGAATGTCCTGCACCAGCCCTCGCAAGGTAGCAACTGGGCTTGCGAGATCGCCTCGGAGCCAACTGCGCCTGTCCAAGCGCCGACTCGCCCTTGCGAACCTTGCCCGAGGACGCACGGCACAACATAGCGTGCACTATGCTTTGGACAGCGCGGAGAGAAGGAGTCCGGCGATGCGAACGCTTGCAGTCCACGATCTCGGTCCGGTGTTCGGCTCGGAAGTCCGCGGCTTCGACCCTGAGCAGCTCGACGACCCAGCGACCTGCGCCGAGCTCCAGCATCTCTTCGACACCCGAAGCGTCTTGCTCTTCCGCGATCTCGACATCGACCACGCGCAGCAGGTCCGGCTCGCCAAGCTTTTGGCCGGCACCCAACAGCACCCTGGCGACTCCGCCAACGCCACCGGGCAGAGCGATCCAGTTGTCGAGGACCGGTGGTACGTCTCGAACGCACGGCCCAACTCCGCGGCGCCGTTCGGACGGCTGCAGTTCCATTCCGACACGATGTGGTCGGACCAGCCGTGCGAGGTGCTCTCGCTGTACGCCAT
>CAMDCC010000202.1 GCA_945889545.1 Bifidobacterium breve
GTACCTGCGGCGCTGATCGGTAACCTCCTGGCCGTGACCGGGGGGATGCCAAGCATCGAGGGGGATCGCTATCTGCATCCGGAGATCGAGACGATGGCTCGCGCCGACATCGAGGCCATCCAAGAGGAGAAGCTCCTCGATCTCATCCCCTACGCGTACGAGCGATCGGCGCTGACTCGGGCGACGTGGGAAGAAGCGGGCGTGCACCCGCGCGACATCAAGTCGCTGGACGACTTCCGGGAGCGGGCCCCTTTCGTCAGCAAGGATGCAATCAGGGTCTTCCGCGACGAACGCGGCGATCCGTACGGCGGACTCCTCTGCTTCAAGGAGTCCGAGCTCACCGCGATCACATCCACCTCGGGTACAACCGGTGATCCCACGCTCGTACCGGAGGTGTGGGGTGGCGCGCGTGAGGGCACCACGCCAGCACTCGTGCGGGAGTTCTACGAGATCGGCACGCGCCCTGGCGACTACTTCACCTGCATCCTCTTTACCTTCCGTGGCGCGTTCTTCGCCATGGTGCAGAGCCTCGGCGCGATCCCCGTATTCCTCGACCACACCCCGACGGAGCTGCGGCGGTTCGTGGAGCTCTCGCTCGAGTTGCGGCCCACGAACCTCTACAACTTCAGCAACGTGCTCATCAGTGAGCTGGCGCACGTGTGCGAGGCCATGTTGGTGGATCCTCGCGAGGTGATGTCGAGCTACCACGGCGTCGTCCACGGTGGCGAGCCGCTCGGCATGCGGTCCCGCAAGCTGCTCGAGGAGTGGGGCGTCGAGGGCTTCGAGCACACAGCGGTTGGCGACGCCAGTGCCGCGACGGAATGTCGCGAGCACGACGGGTGTCACTTCTGGGAAGACGGTGTGCTCGTGGAGCATCTCGACCCCGATGGCACCGACACGATGCGCGACGGCGAACGCGGTGAGCTCGTGGTCACTGCGCTCGACAACCGCACGATGCCCCTCGTGCGCTTTCGTTCCGACGACCTCGCCGACATCACGCGAAAGCAGTGCGGGTGTGGTCGCACCCACGGGCGCATCAAGACCGCGGGCCGCAAGGGTGACGAGGTCATCGTCGACGGCCGCTCGGTGCTGCCGATGGATGTGTGGGAGGCAGTCGAGCGGTTCGACGAGACCGCCATGGGCCTGTTCCAGATCATCCGCACGGCGTCGAAGATGGACACGTTGCGCCTGCGCGTCGGGCACGACGGCTCTACCAAGAAGGAAGGAGAGCTGTCCGATCGAATTGCCGAAGCCGTCAGCGAGGCGACCGGCGTGATCCCCGAGGTCGAGCTCGTCCCGAACGACGACCTGCTTCGGCTCGGTCCTCCGCACAAGATCCCTCGGGTGGCGAAGAAATGACGACAGCCGAGATTCCGAAGCCAGCACTGTGGGGCGTCGGTTCGTTCCGTGTCGGCGACGAGGTCCGTCCGTACCCGGTCGGGCAGGACGACCACGGTCGTGACATCTCGAGTTCGATGAAGGCCGTCAAGTCGCTAGGGATCCATGGCGAATCGCGCGCGTTGGTGCTGTCGATGCTGTCCGAGGCCGCGCAGTATTGGCCGATCCAGATCGGCTTGCTCATGAGCCAAGCACAGTTCTCGCTCGCCGACGCCAGTCGGTTCGACGCATTCCGAACCGCAATGTTCCTGCGAGCGATGCACTACGACGTCGTCCTCGGCATCAACACCGAAGTGCTCGACGGCCTCGACGATCTCGGGCACGCCTATGGCGACGTGTTCGGCGGGGCACCTGTCCTCGCCGCGCGCGCAGGCGCATACGAGCGCCTTCGCGATGCCGGGCTCGCGCCTCGGTGGTGGCTGCACGTCGGCCCGACGATCGCCGTCGAATGCGAGGCGGTCGCCGGCGCGCATGTTGATGGCGACGAGTGGGAGGTGGACGTCGCCAACGGTGAAGTCCTGCTGACAGCGCGCAACCCCCGCGCCTTGTCGATCGATCGCCTGGCCACCGGCGTGCGCGGTGAGCTTGTGACTGAGTCCTGCGCGTGCGGACGAACGGACCCGCGCATCCAACCTCGGTAATACGTTGGACGCGCTGCACTCCCTGACGCTGGGTGACCTGCTGCGGGAGAACCGGCGCCGGTTCCCGTTGCGCACCGCGGGCGTGTGCGGTGGCGAACGCTGGACATACCCCGAGCTCGACGAACGGGTGAACCGGCTGGCAAACGCGCTGCTGGGCGCGGGCTTTGAGCCGGGCGACCGGGTGCTGTGGCTGGGCCAGAACTGCCATCGGCTGTTCGAGTGCCTCTTCGCGGTGGCCAAGATCGGCGGGATCGTGGTGCCCGCGAACTGGCGCCAGACCGCAGCGGAGCTCGCGTTCCAGATCGAGGACGTGGATGCCCGAGTCGTGATCTGGCAGGACGAAGAGATCGGCGATGCTGTGCGCGAGGCGCGCAGCTCGGTTTCGTCGGCTGCGCGCTGGCTCCAGCACGATGTCCCGAATGCTGACGGCCCCAATACGGAAGGTAGGAGAGACGACTCGTACGAGGAGTTCATCGCGACCGGTGCACCCGACGATCCCGACATCGACGTCGACCCCTTCTCTGGAGTTCTCGCGATCTACACGGCTGCGTTTGGCGGTCGACCGAACGGTGCGCTGCTCAGCCACTTCGGATTCATCCTCGAGAACCTCACCGTGGCGATGCTCCAACACCTCGACAGCGATGCCATCTATCTCAACTCGGGCCCGCTCTTCCACGTCGGGAGCTTCATGACGACGATGGCCACCTTCCAACAGGGTGGAACCAACGTGTTCATGGCGCGCTTCGACGCCGAGGAGTTCTGTCGGTTGGTTGACGCGGAGCGCTGCACGACCGGATACGTGGTGGGCAACATCATGGACCGAGTCGTCGAGGTGAATCGCGACGGCCAATACGACCTCACAAGCCTCCGACTCCCGGGAACGCCGGAGTGGAACGCGATGGTGAGCGCGGAGAGCACGCCGTGGAGCCGCAACGCAGGTGGGTACGGACAGACCGAGGTGAACGGTCTCGTCACGTTCCGAGGGATCGGCGGCGACCACGAAGGGACGCACGGACGCACCCTGCCGCTCGCGCAGCTCCGGATCGTCGACGAGGACGATCATGAGCTCGGTCCGGGGGAGGTGGGGGAGATCGTGGTGCGAGGACCCACCGCGATGGTGGGATACCTCCATCGCCCCGAGATCAACGAACATCGTCAACGGGGCGGGTGGCATCACACGTTCGACCTCGGTCGCCGCGAAATCGATGGATCGATCACGTTCATCGGCCCGATGACCACGATGATCAAGTCGGGCGTCGAGAACATCTACCCCGCCGAAGTGGAAGCCGCGATCGCCCGCCACGCCGGCGTCGCCGAGGTGTGTGTGATCGGGGTTCCGGATGCCGAATGGGATCAGTGCGTGAAGGCCGTCGTCGTCGCGGTTGCTGGCGTCGAGGTCACCGACCACGACATCATCGAGCACTGCAAGCGCAACATCGCGTCGTACAAGAAGCCAAGGTCGGTCGAGTTCACCGACGCACTTCCGAGAGACGTGAACGGCATGGTTGATCGCAACGCAGTCGACGCGGCATTTGGAGGCGGTGGGTACCCCGGCCCCAAGCGCACACGCGGTTGAGACTGTTGCTCCTTCGGGACTGAGGGGCAAGCCGTGTATCTTTGAGTGTCGTGGGACTGCCGCTTTCGATCGTCGTGGTCGCGTACGACATCGAGCGCGAGCTCCCTCGCACGCTGCAATCCTTGTCGGCCAGCTATCAGCGCGACATCGGTGTTGCTGACTACGAGGTGATCGTGGTCGACAACGGCTCACCCACGCCGATCGACGAAGCAGTGTTCACTGGGCTCGAGGGTCAGTACCGCCTCGTTCGAATCGATGACGCATCGCCATCACCGGCAGGAGCCGTCAACCGCGGTCTTGCCGTTGCGCAGGGCGACACCGTAGGTGTGATGGTCGATGGCGCCCGGCTCGCGAGCCCCGGGCTGCTGCGGTACGCGCTCGTCGGGAGCAGCATCCACGAGCGCTCGGGTGTGGCCACCCTCGGCTGGTACCTCGGGTACGACTACCAGCGCTACGCGATCGCGTCCGGCTGGACCAAGGCCGACGAGGACCGTCTGCTCGACGACATCGAGTGGCCCAGCGACGGCTATCGCCTCTTCGAAGTCTCGACGATGGACGAATCCTCGACCTACGGGTGGTTCTTCGGCATCTTCGAGAGCAACTGTCTGTTCCTCCCGGCCAGCGCATGGGAGGAGCTCGGCGGATTCGACGAGGCGTTCGCGGAGCCCGGTGGGGGACTCGTCAACCACGACGCGTTGCGCCGAGCGACTGAGCTCGCCGACCTCGGTTGGGTGATGTTGCTCGCCGAAGGCACGTTCCACCAGATGCACGGTGGCATCGCAACCAACGTTGCCCCAGACGACATCGAGCAGAAGATGCGAGTCTGGAGCGCGCAGTACGAGGCCATTCGTGGTCGCGAGGTCTCGCCGCCGAAGCTCGGCGACCCCGTGTTCCTGGGCACGCTGCCCACCTGGTTCTGGCCGCACTACGCGCACGGCCTCAACAGCAACCTGCACGCGAACTCAGTGCTCGCGGTGTCGGTTCCTCCCGCAGTGCCGTTCCCGGACCCCACGTCGGCACCGAACCCGATGGCCGCCGAGTGGATGCAGCTCGCGGCCACCGCGGCTCGCGACGGCCGCGACGCCGAGGCGCTCGAGTTCTCTCGGCGCGGCCGGCTTGCGGCGCCGAAGTCTCCGCAGCTCTTCCCGCTACTCGCGGCGCTGCCGTGCGGCAAGCAGATCAAGGACATCCCGCTCGAGCGCCAGGTCAAGTTCTTCTTGGACGCGGGCGAGGCGTGCGCCCGAGCCGGTGAGCACGACGACGCCGAGGTGAGCTTTCGAGAAGCGTTGCGGCTCAACCCGGGGAACGCGCACGCCTACGAAGGCCTGAGCAGTCTGCGCATGCCCGGACCCGACTACTACGAACGCCTCGAGCGCGTGCATGAGCTCCTGAACCCGACCAGCTACCTCGAGATCGGCGTGAAGTTCGGCACCTCGCTGGCCGGTGCCCGCCCGCCCACGGTCGCGGTGGCCGTCGACCCCGATCCACGCGTCCGTGAACCGATTCAGGTTGGTTGCCACCTGTACCGTGAGACGTCGACCGAGTTCTTCACTCGGCGCGATGTGCGCACGTTGTTCGGCGGCGAGGGCCCGGCCCTCGTGTTCATTGACGGGCTGCACGAGTTCCCGACTGCGCTCGAAGACTTCTGGCAGGTCGAGGCGATCTCCGATCCGGGAACGATCGTCGTGCTCCACGACGTCATCCCCTTCGACGAGATCACCCAGCGTCCCGACCAGGTGTACGAGTTCTACACGGGTGATGGCTGGAAGCTGCTGCACTGCCTCGCGGAGACTCGCCCAGACCTCTCGTGGTTCACCGTTCGCACTCCTCCGAGCGGACTTACGTTCGTGACCGGGCTCGATCGCGCGTCGACGCTCTTGCCGGAACAGCACGACAAGCTCGTTGCCCGGTTCGGCTCGTTGGGCTTCGAAGACTCGCGTCATGTACCCGGTCCGGTGCTCGAGAACGACTGGGACCTCATCGCCGCCCAGCTCACGGAATGGCGCGAGCGATCACACGCCGTGGCGAGCTCGCTC
>CAMDCC010000203.1 GCA_945889545.1 Bifidobacterium breve
GGGCGCGCGTGGCGTCGATGGCGTCGTCGGGGACGAGGTCGCAGACGACGGCGGTCATCTTCGTCTCGCGGAGTGCGGTGTAGGCCTTGCCGCATACGCCGGCGTCGGTGGGAAGGATTGGCGCGAGCTCGCCGTGGATCGCGGTGGCGAGCGCGAAGCCCGCTTCGGACCGGAACTCACCGGCGGAGAAGTAGGCGCAGCGACACGCGGCGTCGCCGGTGCGCAGGGCGAGGAAGAAATCGGCAGCGAAGCGGTTGGCATCCTCGGCTGCCACCGGATCGGTTTCGCCCGACGTGTCGAGGACCGCCGCCGCGCCGGCACCGGCGAGGCTCTTGGCCACCTGCTCGCCGAGTGCCGCGAGTCCTGGGGCCGCGGTCACGTAGACCCGGCGACCGGCAAGACCGCGCGGGCCGGCCAGGAGACGCTCGCGCTCGCGCAGTGATGCGGCGGAACCGTCGGCGAACGACCCGACCCGGGTGAGCGCGGCGAGGGTCGTCGGGCCGCAGATGCCGTCGGGCCGGATGCCCGACGCCCGTTGGAACTCGATCAGCGCGTCGACCGTCTCCTTGCCGAGCAGACCGTCTTCGCGGCTGGCATCGAAGCCGAGCGCATTCAGTCGACGTTGCAGCGCGGCCACGTCGTCGCCCCGCAGGAGGGGTTGGTGGAGGTAGAGGAGGCGATCGCCGAGTGTGAACCCGCTCTCGACGATGACCGCCCAGGTCTCACGACCGACGGTGCCGTCGACGCGCAGACCGCGTCCGTGTTGGAACGCGCGGACGGCCGTCTCGGTGCCGTCAGCGAACGTGCCGGGGTCGTCGGGAGCGACGTCGTGGCCGAGCGCGACGAGTCGCGCTTGGAGGTCGCGCACTGCCTCGCCGTGGCGCCCACTCTGGAGCTCAGCGGGCATAAGTCCCTGTTACCCCACGTACTCGGCGAGCTCCTGGAGCAGCTGGCCCTTGCCCTTGGCGCCCACGAGGCGTTTCACCGGCTCGCCGTCCTTGAACACGAGCAGCGTCGGGATGCTCATCACGTTGTACTTCGTGGCCGTGTTGCGGTTGTCGTCCACGTTGAGCTTGGCGATATCGATCTTGTCGCCCAACTCGGTGGCGAGCTCTTCCAGCACAGGGGCGATCATCTTGCACGGGCCACACCACTCCGCCCAGAAGTCGACGAGCACAGGCTTGTCCGAGCTGCCGACGGTCTCGTCGAACGTGTCGTCGGACAAGATCAAGATGTTGGCTCCCACGGTGGTTCCTTCCTGATGAGCTTCGGCCTGCGGCCGGGCGCTGAGTGTACCGAGGGGTGGAACACCCGCTGGGCTCCAGTCATTTCCTGACTCCGCGGTCGCTCACTGCCCGAGCTCCTGCGAACACTTGCCCGTTTCGAGAGCACCGTTCGCTCCCTGGCGAGCGCCTCCGGCGCCGCATGGCTGAGAGCCCGGAGTGTCTCCTCTACCCGTGTTCCTTCGCGGCGAGCCAGCGCTCGGCTTCGATCGCGGCCATGCAGCCGCTGCCGGCCGCGGTGATCGCTTGCCGGAACACGTGGTCCTGCACGTCGCCCGCCGCGAACACGCCGTCGACCGAGGTGGCCGTGGAGTCGGGGGCGGTGATCACGTAGCCGCCGTCGTCGAGGTCGAGCTGACCCTTGTAGAGGTCGGTGTTGGGGTTGTGGCCGATGGCCACGAACACTCCGGCGAGCTCGAGGGTGGATTCGGCGCCGGTGACGGTGTCGACCAGCCGCACGCCCTCGACGGTGTGTTCACCCAGCACCTCTTCGACACCGGAGTTCCAGAGGAACTCGATCTTGTCGTTGGCGAACGCGCGCTCCTGCATGATCTTGGATGCCCGGAGCTCGTCGCGGCGGTGGATCACGGTCACCTTGGTGGCGAACTTCGTGAGGAAGAGCGCTTCCTCGATGGCGGAGTCGCCGCCGCCGACCACGGCGATCTGCTTGTCTCGGAAGAAGAAGCCGTCGCACGTGGCGCACGTGGACACTCCGTGGGCCAAGAGCCGCTGCTCGGATTCCAGGCCGAGCATCCGGGCGCTCGCGCCGGTAGAGAGGATGAGTGCGTCGCCTCGATACTCCGTGGAACCCACCCACACGCCGAAGGGGTGCTCCGAGAAGTCGACGCGGTCGGCATCGGCGGTGATGAGCTCGGCGCCGAATCGCTGGGCCTGCTCGCGGAGCTTGGCCATGAGGTCGGGGCCCATGATGCCGTCGGGAAAGCCCGGGTAGTTCTCGACGTCGGTCGTGAGCATGAGCTGGCCGCCGGCTTCGATGCCCTCAATCACCACGGGCTCGAGCAGGGCTCGCGCCGCGTAGACCGCGGCCGTGAGTCCGGCCGGTCCGGAGCCCACGATCACCACCTTGCGGTGCTCGGTCATTCGTCGTCCTGCTCTTCGTCGTCCTGCTCTTCGTCGTCTGGGTCGGCGCGCTTGGACTTCTTCGTGGGTTTCACGCGTCTCGACCAACAGAACACCCCTGCGAGCACGAGGATTCCACCGCAGATGCCGTATGCGGCCCACACCTCACCGGTGAGGATCACGAGTCCGCGGAATCCGCCGATGACGAGCAGCGTGAGCGCGGTGATGATGAAGAAGGAGGCGAGCAACCCGTAGACGACGGCTTTGGTCGCCTTCTGCGCCGGCACAACGGTCTTGTCGCGTACGGCGCCGACGACGCGTTCGATCGTGTCTGCGGCCTGCTTCGGCCAGTCGTCGGCCATAGGGCGGCGAGCGTACTTGCCAGCCGTGTTGGATCCCCGGCCGTCGGCTCCGGTCAGGAATCGCAGGCGGCGGTGAGCGGTGCTCCGGGCTTCCTCGGGCCATCGGTGGACCCAACGGCGGCGGCTGCTTTCCCCGGCCGGCGCTCGTAGAGATGCATGCCCCGCACCTCGAGCAGGAAGCAGTAATCGTTTTCCACCCGGGCGCGCAGGCTCGGGTATCGACGCATGGGAGCGAGGCCGGCGTCCTTGAGGTCGGCCGGCGAGGTGTCGAGCACGAGTCGCGGGGGGTGGGCGTCGAAGTCGGCGCGAAAGTCGGCCCAGTTCTCCTTGTTGGCACGCTCGGGGAAGGCACGCGCATCGTCACGGGTGGGTTGGACGCCGGCGAGGAACGACAAGGTCGTCACGAAACGCGTCGCGGGCTGGCGATCGGCCCGCCAGTAGACCTCGGGGGCCAAGCCCCAGATGAACAGCCGGTCGGACGGATCGGAGTGTGCCCGGACCGCCCGGGTGACGTCGTCGGTGACGGCGGGCCGAATGATGTCGGCCGGATCGGCGATGAAGGCGGCGAGAGCGCACCCGACGGCAATCGCGCCCGTCGACGCGAGGACCAACGTGCGGACGCGCTCGGTTCGACGGGCAACCGCGCCGGTCACGAGCAGGGCCGAGACCGGCGCGAGCTGCAAGAAGTAGTGGCCGTAGAACCTCCAGCCCACCGACACCCCGAGCACGGCCGAGAGGAACCACAGCCAGAGGTCGCCGTCGCGGTCGGGTCCGGCCAGACCGCGGCGACGGTCGCGCCAGGCGAGCACGAGCATCAGCACGACGGGAGCGCCGAAACCGGCCCAGATCCCCCATTGCTCGAAGAAGGTCTGGACGGCTTGTCCGATCGGCGGCGGTTCTGCGAACCCGCCGTTGCCGAACACGTTCCAGCGCAGGTACTCGTCGAAGCCGATCAGCAGCGCGGTGGCCAGGATCGGCGCCGCGAAGCCGGCGCCGATCAGCACGAGAGGCCGACGTGTCCGGGTGCGCAGGGCGAGGTAGGCGACCGGGAGGAGGATCGTGCCGCCCGTCTGCTTGACGAGCACCGCGAACGCCGCCGCCGCGCCCGACGCCGTCCACCGCGCCCGGCGCGCAAGCACCACTGCTGCAACCGTCGCCGGCACCATGAAGAGCTCGAAGTTGGCTGCCTGGCCGTCTCCCGGTAGGAAGGCCGTCGCCACGAACAGGCAGAGCATTGCCGCACACCACCCCGCGCGGGCACCCCATCGGGCGCGGGCCTCGATGAGCGTGAGGAGCGCAGTCAGGGCGAGCGCGAGCATCGCCAGCACTCGTGGTCCCACGAGCGTGTCGTCGCCGGTCACGGCGAACGCACCCGTATAGAGGAAGGGCACGATCGGCGCCTTCCGGTCGGCGGTGTCCTCGTAGAGCGACCCGCCGTCCTGGAGCACGCGCGCTTGGGTGCCGAGGAACGCCTCGTCAGGATTGAAGACGTCGACCGAGAACGCCGCCGCGTGCAGCGCCACGGTGAGGAGGAGGAGCAGACCGAAGTTTCGGGCGACCGGCAGGCCGACCTTCACCATCGTTGCCCGGCCCACGCGCTGCATGCTGGCACAGCGGGCCGGGTCTGACGCCGCCAGGTCTGTGCCGGAGCCGGGTCTACGCCGGTTTCAGGTTCACACTCGCGAGCTCGGTGCAGTCGTCTTGGCGCACCACGACGGCCAGGGGCTCACCACCGGGTGAGGTGCCGACGAAGATCGTGACGGAAACGCCGCGGTAGAACCCAAGACCGAGTGCAGTGGTCGCGACGAGATCGAACGTCTCGGCCGGGGTCGACGCGCATGGATACGCGAGGGGAACCGCGGAGTCCTCGGTGGGACCCTCCGAACGCGCGAACCCGCCGTCGATGGCTGCTCGCAGGTCGGCGGGCTTGGTGACGTCGCCGAGTCCGCCGAGGGGCGTAACGGGAGCGACGGAGTCGAGGGCCCCGGGGTTCGCTGCCTTCTCGAGCGCAAAGCCATCTGAGGAGGCACTCGGTTGACCGCCTTGTGCGGTTGTGGTCGCCACCGGGCTGTCCTCCTGCACGAGCACCGTGCCGACGACGACGCCCACGATCACTGCCGCGGCGACCGCCATCGCGGCCGTGAGGCGCGACGCACGAGGGACCGGACGGTCGAGCGCCTCGCGCACCAGACGGCGACGGGTCACCTCGTCGAGCGGGGGTACGGCGAGCAGCGCGGCGAGGCGCTCGTCGCGCACGTCAGCATCGGTGTTGGGGGGATCGCTCATAGTTCTCTCTTTGGACGCTCGGACAGGTCGTCGGAGTTCCCGAGGAGCTCAGTGAGGGCGGCTCGACCTCGGGCGATGCGAGACCGCACCGTGCCCGGAGGCACATCGAGCACTTCGGCGATCTCCGCGTAGTCGAGATCGCAGAGATCACGGAGCACGACGGCAACCCGAAAGTCCTCAGGGAGCTGGGCCAGCGCGGCTTCGACATCGAGACGCGCGCCGACCCGATCCTCGAGCCCAGAGGAATACGACTTCGGCTCCGGCAGCTCCTCCACCGGTGTTGGGCGGCGCCCTCGCCGGCGAACCTCGTCGAGCGCGGCGTTCGTGGCCACGCGATACATCCAGGTGGTGAACGCGGAGCGGCCGTCGAAGTGGGCAATGCCGCGGGTAATCGCTACAAGCGCCTCCTGGGTGGCGTCGAGCGCATCCTCGGGGTGGCCGACAACCCGTCGACACACGGCGTGAACGCGGTCGGCGTGACGTTCCAGGAGCTGTTCGAGCGAGCGCCGATCACCCCGGGCCGCTGCACGTGCGAGGGCCCGATCCTCGGCGACGTTCGCCGATCCACCCATGCGCATGCCGCGAGGCGCGCTC
>CAMDCC010000204.1 GCA_945889545.1 Bifidobacterium breve
AGCTTGAGGGATCCGACGGCGAGCCATGGGGACACCCAGGATTGCATACGCCGGGCCGGATCTCGTGTCGGGGGCCGGAGTGCCTGTCTCAGGTCGTCAGTAGCCTCGCCGCCGATGGCTGATGATCTCGTCCTTCCTCTCTTCGACACACCGGACGTGCCTCTCCAGCCCACCGGGATCCGACTCACCCAGATCGGGCCACCCGCCCGAGAGGTGCTGTGGGACCTGATCAGCGAAGCCAAGGGCGCCGACGCGCTCGCGCCCGTCACCGTTGCTGTCCCCTCCCCGTACGCGGGTCTCTCACTGCGACGCGAGCTCGGGGCGCGCCGCGGGCTCGTCAACGTGCGGTTCATGGCCCTCGCTCGCGTCGCAGAGCTGCTCGGTGCTCCGGCGCTCGCGGCCACCGGTCGCCGTCCACTCGCCGGGCCGCTGCGCGACGAGGCCGTCCATGCGGCCCTCGCGGCCGATCCCGGCCCGTTCGCCGCAGTCGCCGAGCACCCCTCCACCACGACGCGACTCGCAGCCACGTTCCACGATCTTCGACGAGCGGGTAGCGATCTCGCCGGCCTCGCTGGTCGCGGCGCGCGTGCAGAAGCCGTGGCGCGGCTCTACGCCGACTTCCGCGACCGCACCCGTGACTTCTACGACGAAGACGACCTCTTTCTTGCCGCCACCGACGCAGTCGAGCGCGGCGGGAGTGCGCCCGACGACGTCGGCCAGGTCATCGTGTGGCTGCCGACCGCGCTCGCGCCATCTGAGGAGGCGTTCGTGCGGGCCCTCGCCCAGACGGGTCGGGCCAGCGTCGTGCTCGGGCTCACCGGCGACGACAGGGTCGACTCGCCCCAATCACGCGCGCTGGGTACGAGGCTCGGTGGCCCGGCGCCGGACCCACCGCCATCCAGCGCCCAAGAACCCGCTGGCGAACGGGGGCCTTTGGGCACGCGAGTGATCGCGGCGCCCGACCCCGAGGACGAAGTGCGCGCGGTCGTTCGCCGCGTCGTCGCGCACGCCGCAGCCGGGGAGCCGCTCAACGAGATCGCGATCCTCCATCGCATCGACGAGCCATACGCGCGACTCGTGCCGGAGATCCTGCACGCGGCCGGGGTGCCGTGGAACGGCCCGTCCCCACGTCGCCTCGCCGACGGCGTGGCGGGTCGCATGCTCCTCGCGCTGCTGCGCTTGGCCGATGCCGACCTCGCGCGCGATGAGGTTGCGGCATGGCTGGCCAGCGGACCGGTTCGCGATGCCGACGGGCGACGCGTCCCCGCCACGCGCTGGGACGTCATGTCGCGCGAAGCCGGCGTCGTAGTCGGAGCCGACCAGTGGGCCGAGCGGCTGACACATCACCGCGCCGACCTCGTGCAGGAGCTGGCCGACGCGCGTGCCGACGACACCAAGGCATGGCGGACGCGCAGGATCGAGAGCGATCTCGAGACCATCGATGCACTCAGCGCGTTCACCGCCGAGGTGGCCGAGCGATTGGTGCCACCGACCGAGCCCACCTGGGCGGCCCACGCAGTCTGGGCCCAGAGCCTCGCCGACCGGTACCTCGGGAGCATTGCGAAGCGGGCCGACTGGCCCGACGAGGAGATCGAGGCCGGGGAGCGCGTCGCCACCGTGCTCGATGGCCTTGCGGCGCTCGATTCGCTCGGTGCACATGTCAACCTCGCTCGGTTCCGCCGTGCCCTGGCCGGCCAGCTCGACGTCCCGTTCGGTCGCGTGGCCCAGTTCGGGACTGGCGTCTTCGTCGGCCCGATGCGCAGCGCGTACGGCACGCGATTCGCCACCATCTTCGTGCTCGGGATGGCCGAGGGAAGCTTCCCGCCGCGCGGATCGGAAGACCCACTGCTCCCAGACCGCGATCGACGCGTTGTCGGTGACCTTCCCTTGCATGCCGACCGTTGGTCCGATGAACGCCGCGACTACCTGGCGACCCTCGCCGCCGCGTCCGAGCGAGTGCTGTGCTTTCCGCGCGCCGATCCACGCGCGCAGCGCAAACGGCTCCCCGCGCGTTGGTTGCTCGAGACGGCGGGGCGCCTCGCCCACAACGATGAGCTCGGCGCCGAAGACTTCCTCATGCTCGGTGCCCAACCGTGGTTCGACGTCGTGCGTTCGTTCGCGGATGGCATCACGAACGACGACACCCCGGCCTCCGAGACCGAGTACGACATACGGAGCCTCGCCGCATGGCGTGCCGCGTCTCGACCGCTGCGCGAGCATCCGCTCGCCACGGGCACACTCGGCGCCGGCTTCGCCGCGCTCGAAGCGCGGGCAACGAATCGGCTCACACCGTTCGAAGGCGGCATCGGGACCGGGCACGGTCTCGCGATCACCGCCGATCGCTCGATTTCACCGACGGCGTTGCAGGACTGGGCCGCGTGCCCATTCCGCTACTTCCTCGCTCGCGGCCTGCGCGTGCGTGAGGTTCCCAAGCCCGAGGCGACCGACACGATCAGCGCTCTCGATGAGGGCACCCTCGTGCACGCGATCCTCGAAACGTTCGTCACGCAGGCCCGTCAGCTTCGGAGCCCCGACGAGGCGTGGGATGCGAATGATGTCGCCACACTGATGGAGCTCGCCGAGTCGGAGTGCAACGAGGCCGAGCGCCGAGGCATCACAGGGCGACCACTTCGTTGGAAGCTGGCGCGCCGTCGGATTCTGCGAACCATTCGGAACTTCGCGCTCGCGGACGCGGTTGCGCGCGCCACGCACCAAGTCCTGCCGGAACCCGAAGGTGTCGAGATGCAGTTCGGCGATGCCGACACGCCAGTCTCGATCACGCTTCCCGGAGGGCGCACGGTCTCGTTTCGCGGGCGCATCGACCGCGTCGATCTCTCGTCCGATCGACGCACCGCGGTGGTCTACGACTACAAGACCGGCAAGGTCCCGAAGGTCGGCGACGACCCGGTCGCCGCCGGCCGCAAGCTCCAGCTCCAGGTGTACGCCCTGGCTGCGCGCGCTCGATGGGACAAGGTCGAAAGCGCCCGCGCCTTCTATTGGTCGACCCGAGCCGAGCCCGAGGACGCGTTGGTCGAGGTACCGGTCGACGCGCAAGCTCATGCTCGCTTCAGCGAGGTCGTCGAGACGATCGTCGAAGGGATCGACGCGGGGGCGTTCGTTGCATTCCCTGGCGACGTCAAATGGGACCACCGCACGCGGCGCGACACCCACGACAACTGCATGTGGTGCCCATACGACCGGGTGTGCCCGCCAGATCGGCTCGGCGCGTGGGACCGCAACAGCAGCGATCCCGCGGTTGCGTCGTTCATAGCGCTTGCCCCCGACGAAGAGGACGAGACGTGACGTCGCTGCCGGTCGACGGGGCCGAGCGCACCGCGGTTCGCGACGAGCACGGCGTCAGCGTGTTCGTCGAGGCTGGCGCAGGCACGGGCAAGACGACTGCGATCGTCGCTCGGGTCGTCGCAATGGTCGCAACCGGATGGTTGGAGCTGCGCGAGCTCGCGGCGATCACATTCACCGAAGCCGCGGCATCTGAGCTGCGCGATCGCATTCGCGAGGGTCTCGAAGCAGCGAGCGACGGCCGCGACCCGCAGGTGTCCGAACCCGACGAGCGGGATCGCTGCCGCGAGGCGCTCCACCAGCTCGACGAGGCCGCGCTCACCACATTGCACGGCTTTGCGCAGCGCATCCTCGCCGACCACCCGCTCGAGGCCGGCCTCCCACCCGGGTTCGAGGTGCTCGACCCGATCCAGGCGCGAGTCGAGCTCGAGCAACGCTGGGCGGCATTCGTCGACGAGATCTTTGCCGACCCTGCCCTCGAGGCGATCCTCCTGCGCGGTCTCGCGCTGAACCTCGGCCCTGAGGATCTCCACGCCGTCGCGCTCGAGCTCGACGATCATCACGATCGGCTCATTGCAGGACCGCCTGCGGATCTCACGCTCACGCCACTCAGCGCCGACGCTGTCGTCGCCGCGCTCGACGTACTGCTCGACCACCGCCGCGAAAGCTGCCGGAACGATGAGGACCGGCTCGCGCTCCACATCGACGGCCTCCGCACCTGGCGAGACATGCTCGAACGGGCCCACGACGAGTTTGACATCATCGACTTGCTGCTCGGGGCCCCTCGCCTGCAGTGCAAGCAAGGGCGCAAGGAGTGCTGGGACGACGTCACGATCGTGCGGGATGCCACCGTCGCCCTCGCCGACGTCGTACACACCACATTGTTGGCCCAACGGCTCACCGTGCTCGAGATGCTCACCACCCGCGTCTCGGCATTCGTCACGCAGGCCGCCAACGCGCGACGAATCGCCGGCACGCTCGAGTTCCACGACCTGCTCGTGTTCGCTCGCGATCTGTTGCGCCGCGATACCGACGTGCGCGCCGCGGTTTCCACCCGATATCGCTGCGTGCTGCTCGACGAGTTCCAAGACACTGATCCACTCCAGATCGAGCTGGCCGTCCTCCTCACGACCGACGATCCCGACGCGGGCTCCAAACACTGGAGCGAGGTTGCGGTCCGACCTGGCGCACTCGTGGTGGTCGGCGACCCGAAGCAGTCGATCTACCGTTTCCGCCGCGCTGACCTGCGCGTGTACCACCGCGCGCGCGAAGGGCTCGCGCTCCAGACCCACACACTCGTGGAGAACTTCCGATCGGTGCCGGGGGTGATCGACTACGTGAACCACGTGTTCGTCGATCTCCTCGAAGAAGATCCCGGCATCCAAGCCGAGCATGTGGAGCTCCACGCGCACCGCGGACCGGTCGGCCATGACGAACCCGTGGGAGTGTTCGGTGCCGCCGCGGACGGCCGGGTCGCCGACATCCGCGCAGCCGAAGCCGACGACGTTGCAGCGATCGTGCGCCAGGTGAAGGACCAGCGTTGGCAGATCGAAGACCCGATGACGCGTGAGGTTCGCGATGCCCAGTACAAGGACATCGCACTGCTCATCCCCTCTCGCACGGTGCTGCCCGCACTCGAAGACGCGCTCGAGCGCGCCGACGTGCCGGTGCGGGTCGAGAGCCAATCCCTCGTGTTCTCCACCGCCGAAGTCCGAGACCTCTTGGCCGCGCTGAGCGCCGTCGACGATCCCACCGATGAGATCGCCGTGGTGGCGACGCTGCGCTCCCCGAGCTTCGGGTGCAGCGACGCGGAACTGATGGAGTTCGTCCGCGCGGGCGGGCACTGGGATTACCGCCGTGATGCCCCTGAAGGGCTCGCGGCCGACCATCCGGCCGTCGCCGGGCTCGCCGCGTTGCGGGGCTACTGGGAGCAGCGTTGGTGGCGCACTGTGAGCGAGACCACGGAAGCGATCGTGCGCGAGCGACACCTTCTCGAGCTCGCGCTGGAGCGGCGTCGACCGCGTGACCACTGGCGTCGAGTCCGTTACCTGCTCGACCAGGCGCGCGCGTGGGACGACGCCGGTGACGCAAGCCTTCGCGCCTTCGTGGAATGGGTGCAGCAACAGGCCGACGAGCGCGCTCGCGTGATGGAGTCGGTCACCCCCGAGCCCGACGACGACGCGATTCGCATCCTCACTGTGCACGGCTCCAACGGACTGGAATTCCCGATTGTGTTGTTGGCGGGGCTCAACACGCTCCCGGTGCACAGCGCG
>CAMDCC010000205.1 GCA_945889545.1 Bifidobacterium breve
CACACGAGATGACCGAGGTGTCGTTCCACCCAATCGGCGGCGGCGTCGAAGCTCGGGTTCGGGACGTGCGACATGATCAGCTCCTCTGCGCCGTTCGTCCCGCTGCGGGCCATCGGGTACGCTTTGGCTCCCCGCCCTCGTGACGCCGAACAACGACCGAGCGACGAAGACCGTTGAAACGTTGATCCGAGAACTCAAGGACAAGATAGTCGGGCCGACCACGGCGTTGTTCGCTCACGGTCCGCAACCTCTCGAGCACACCCTCGACTACGACGGCGACCCGGGATTGCTCGGCCCTGACTCGATGTCGTGGCGCGTTATCGGCGACGCTGCCGCGTTCGTGGGCGGGATTCGGGCGCTGCTCGTCCAAACGGCCCACCCCGAAGTGGTTGCGGGCGTGGAACAGCATTCGCGGTACCGGGCCGACCCGCTCGGACGCCTGTCCCGAACGTCGGTCTACGTCACCGAGACAACGTATGGCGCGATGGCCGAAGTCGCAGCGGCGGTCGGCGTGGTTCGCACGGCGCACCGGCCGGTGCACGGTCGATCCGAACGCAGCCGGGCCTACAGCGCCGGCACGCCGGAGCTGGCAGCCTGGGTTCACAACGTGCTGACCAATTCCTTCCTTGCCGCGTATCAAAGCTTCGGACCGTGCCCGCTCACCCTCGCCGAGGCCGACCAGTTCGTTGCCGAGCAGACGCGCATCGGGGCCCTCCTCGACGCCTCCCCGTTACCGTCCACGGCGGACGGGCTGGCTCGCTGGATCACCGAGCACCCGGCGCTCGCGAGTACACGCCACCAGAGGGATGCAGTGGAGTTCCTCCGGCACCCACCGCTCCCGCTCTCCGTCCGCCTCGGGTATCGCCTGCTCTTCGGAGCCGCGGTCGTGACGATTCCCCCCGGCATTCGAGACATCATCGGACTGACATCGACCAAAGGCGCAAGGCAGATCGGGAGCGCCAGCGTACGGAGCTTGCGCTGGGCGCTCGGCGCGTCGCCGTCGTGGCACCTCGCGCTCGTCCGGGCCGGAGCACCGGTGCCCGACGGTCTGTTCCGGCAACCGCTGCCCACCGGAGCAGGGCGTGGCGCTGGGTAGGTCGCCGTGATCCGCAGGACCGGAGTCGACAACCGAGAGGGGCTCGGGTCAGGCCGACGCGAGTGTCACGTGAGGAGGCTGCGAAGCATCCAAGCGGTCTCCTCGTGGACCTGCCGGCGTTGGGGCGAACTCGTTGTGCTGCGTCTCGAACATGAGGTGCAGGGTCTGGAAAATGGGGCCGACGACGTTCCAGTGGTAGTTGTGCGTCTTGGGGTACCGGGTGTAAGAAACAGTGAGCAGCCGTGAGATTCTGTCCGTGATGGCCTAGCGGTCGGCCTCGCCGATACCGATGTCGATCACGGGTTCGGCCACTGGGGATACGCCTCTGGTCAGCCGCCGGCCTCGTTCGGGCCGGCCGTCGGCTCGGTAAACATCGGCCTCGAGGCCGATCGCTCGTCCTGCGACTCGGCGACCCGACCCAACCAAATACCGCCCGCCATGACCGCGCCCCAGATGGTGAGCGCGAAGACGGCGATTCCGACACTGAAGATGACGGTCTCGCTCATCGCTGTTCCCCACTGCGAACCCGCCGGGCGACCTCGGATACCGGGGCGAGCAACAGTGTCCCCAACGAGTGGATCGACGGGACCCAGAGACCGACGAAGATGCCCGCCATTTCTTCGTCCTTCACGAAGTACAACCACACCGAGAAGAGAAAGGAGAGGAAGCCGGCAGCGACGAAAGGAAGTCGAGCACGAAGCGATGGATAGAGTTTGGGCATCGGATACCTCCGGCACTGAAATTGATCCACACTACGTCGTGGTACGGACAGATGCACGCATATGCCGACTAGGACCACCGGCGTAGGGGCGGGCAAGATATAGGCTCAGGGCACTGAAGCAGAGAGGTGGGCATGGTCGACGTCGTCATCGTGGGCGCCGGTCTCGCTGGTCTCGTGTGCGCCCAAGACCTCGCCCGAGCGGGCTTCGAATGCCGGGTGCTCGAGGCTTCCGACGGCGTAGGTGGCCGCGTACGAACCGACAGGGTGGACGGGTTTCTACTCGACCGTGGGTTTCAGGTCGTACTCACCGGCTATCCGCAGGTGCAACAGCGTTTCGATGTCGACGCGCTCGAACTGTGCTTGTTCGATCCCGGCGCGATCGTTCGCGTGCGCGGCGGATTCCACCGTGTCGTCGATCCGTTGCGCCGACCGCTGCAGATCGCGAGCACCGTCGCCGCGCCGATCGGCACTCTTGCCGACAAGGCTCGTCTCGCCAGGATGATCATCGACGTTCGGCGCCACCCAGTGCGTAGGCTTCTCCGCAGGCCCGATACGACCACCGCAGTGCGGTTGGCGAACGCCGGGTTCTCGCCGCGCATGATCGCGTCGTTCTGGCTGCCGTTGTTCGCAGGCATCCAGTTGGATCCGGACCTCGAAGTGTCGAGCCGGCGCTTCGACGTCATATTGCGCATGCTGGCCGTTGGTGCCACGGGTGTACCGCGATTCGGGATGGGCGCGTTGGCCGCACAGCTTGCGTCGACGTTGCCCGACGACACGGTGCGACTCGGGGCGCGGGTCGCTCGAATCGACGAGTCCGGCGTGTGGCTCGACGACGGAGAGCGCGTCACCGCGCGGGCCGTCGTCGTGGCCACCGAAGGGCCATCGGCCCATCGGTTGCTCGGTGCGCGTATGCCGGATCCGGGATCTCGAGCGGCTGCGTGCTGCTGGTTCGCCGCGCCGAGCGCTCCGATGCCGGGACGAACCCTGATGCTCGACGGTGAGCGCAGTGGTCCGGCGAAGAACGTCGCCGTGATGAGCGGGGTCTCGCCATCGTATGCACCGCCCAGCCGAGCGCTCATCGCAGCTGCAGTGCCCGGCCCCGACGCGCTCGATCCGACCGTCACGGATCGGGTTCGAGAGCAACTGGCGCGTTGGTTCGATTCGCACACGTCTGATTGGGAACATCTCCGCACCGATGTGATCGCCCACGGACAGCCTGCGCAACGTCCACCGTTCGGTCCGAAGCAACGGGTTGCGCTGGGAGATGGGTTGTTCGTGTGCGGCGACCACCGCGACACGGCATCGACGCAAGGCGCGATGTTCAGCGGCGAGCGAGCGGCAGCCGCGGTTCTTCGTCACCTCAGCGGTCGAGCCGTACGTTGACGTTGCCGTGCGAATCCGCAGTCCGTCCGGGACCCGTACGCTGCGGGCGTGGAGAATGCGCGGGTGTTGGGTGATCGGCTGATGCGCATGCCGGGCGAGATGGGACCTGCAGCTCACGCCTCGACGCGCACGTTGCTGGTCGAAAGCCGAGCCGAGCGCATCCAGTGCCCGAGCCGATCGCTCCCGATGCACCGCGCCACGTCGCGCAACCGGTGATGCTGCAAGGCTGGCGCGACTTGACCGCGCTGCGAGCCGACCGAGGTACAGGCCCTCCTCCCAAAGGGGTTCGTCGTCGACACCTTCGACGGCTCGGCCTGGGTGGGTCTGATCCCGTTTCACATGCGCCGCATCCGTCTCCCCGGCCTGCCGCCGCTCGGCCCACTGTCGACGTTTCCCGAGACGAACATCCGTACCTACATCGTCGACCCGACCGGTCGCCGTGGGGTGTGGTTCCTCAGCCTCGACATCACGCGACTGCTCCCGACGGCCGTTGCTCGGCTCGGCTATCGCCTGCCGTATTGTTGGTCGACGATGGCGATCGACGGCGAAGGTCATGGCGAGGGCGCGAAGCGCCGCTACGCGTCGCAGCGCCGGTGGCCTCGGGGTGGGGCGAAGAGCCTGGTCACGGTGCGGATCGGCCGCCAGATCGCCGCGTGCGACCTCACCGAGCTCGATCACTTCCTCACTGCGCGCTGGGCGCTCGGCACCACGTTCGGTCGGCGCCTCATGTGGGCTAAGGTCACTCATCCACCCTGGCCCATTCACTCGGCGGAGCTGCTCGAGTGCGATGAGTCGCTCGTTGCCGCCGCGGGCCTACGGCTACCTCGCGGCGAGCCGATCGTCCGATGGTCGCCCGGGGTCGAGGTGCGAATCGGAGTTCCGCGATCGTTCCGAAGGAGCAACCTGAGATGACCACGAACCTCGACGGCGCAGTCGTCGCCGTCGTCGGCGCAAGCGGCGGCCTCGGGGCGCCGATCGCTCGCCTGCTCGCCGAGCGGGGTGCGCGCTTGGTGCTCGCCGGGCGGCGGACAGATCGTCTCGCCGCACTGGCCATCGACGGTGCCTCGACCGTCGCGCTCGACGTGCGCAACGTCGACGCTGGCGACTCCCTCGTCGCCGCGGCGCACGACGCGTTCGGTCGACTCGACGGCGTCGTCAACGCCGCCGGTGTCGTGGCCTTCGGACCGTTGACCGACACCGACGACGTGGTGCTCGAGGAGCTCTTCCTAACCAACGTCCTCGGACCGCTCTGGTTGATCAAACGAGTAGTACCCGCGCTGGCCGTGACACGTGGATTCTTCCTGAACATCAGCGCAGTGGTCGCGGAAGCGCCGATGCCGGGCATGGTCGCGTACTCCGCGTCGAAAGCCGCGTTGACCGGCGCAGACCGAGCGCTGGTCCGCGAGTTGCGACGTCGCCACGTGCGCGTGTGCGATGCCCGTCCACCCCACACCGAGACCGGACTCGCCGAACGGCCCCTGGCCGGCGTGAGCCCTTCTTTGCCCGTAGGGATGTCGCCCGAGCGTGTCGCGGCGCGCATACTGGCCGCCATCGAGGCCGAGGAGACCGAGGTCGCGGCGGATCAGTTCTGATCTGACGATCCGCAGGTGATGTGGGCGCGGCGATGTCACGCCGGGTCGGGTGGTGAGCGAGGCTGTCGGCGTGGCGTTCGACGCAGCACTGATCTCCATGCATCTCGCTGCGACGGCAGCGATGGTCGGGCTCATCTGGTTCGTGCAGGTTGTGCACTATCCGTTGTTCGAGGCGGTTGGGCGCGCGGAGTTCGTGTCCTATGAGACGGCGCATCGTTTCCGGACCGCAATTGTCGTCGGACCACTGATGGCCGCCGAGGCCTTGACCGCAGGACTCCTCGTGCTGACGCCGCCCACGGGTGTCGGGCGGGGTTTGCCGCTCGCGGGCGTCGGGGTTCTCGCCGTGGTCCACCTGAGTACCGTGTGCCAGCAGGTGCCGCGCCACGCTGAGCTGAGCCGCGGCTACGACGAATCGGCGCACCGCCGCCTGGTGCGCTCGAACTGGATACGGACGGTCGGGTGGTCAGCTCGTTGCGTGATTGCCGTCGTGATGGTGCTGGTGGCGTCGTGAACCGACGCGAATTGCTCTTGGAACGATGAAGCCCCGATGGGTGAGCTGCGACATCGCGGCGCCCGCCGACGTCATGTGGGAGCTGCTCGTCGACGTCCGCCGCTGGCCCGAATGGGGACCGTCGGTCCGCCACGCGACGCTCGCCACGAGCCGACTGGGCCTCGGCAGCCGTGGGACCGTGCGCACGGTGATCGGGCTCGAGCTCCCGTTCGAGGTGACGCGCTTCGAGGAGGGTCGTTCGTGGTCGTGGAACGTCGCCGGTT
>CAMDCC010000206.1 GCA_945889545.1 Bifidobacterium breve
GTGGCGCTGCTCTGCCGCGACGGCCGCGCGAGGTTGGCTGGCGACGGCACGCTCGCGTCGATCCCCGAGACGACGCGCCGCGCGTTCGCATCCGATCTCGGCGCGCTCATTGGCACCCACCGCGAGCTCTGGCTTGCGCGCAACCGACCCGGCGGCCTCGACGACAGCGTCGCGTGGCTTGCACACCTCCGCGACTGCTACGAGACCGGCGTTGCCTCCCGCGAGTGGGGCTCCCACTATGTGGGTTAAGTGAGAGCACCCCGCAGCGCCGAACGGCGAGCGTCGGACCTCGAATGGGCGACGGTCGCGTGGAACGTGATGGAAGTGTTCGTCACCGTGTCGCTCGGTGTGGCGGCGAAATCTGTTGCGCTCATTGCGTTCGGCTTGGACTCGGTAGTCGAGGTCTTCGCGTCGGTCGTCGTCGTGTGGCAACTCCGAGGTCACCGCGTCGGAAGGGAGCGGACCAACCGCGCGCTGCGGCTCGTGGCGCTCGCGTTCTTCCTGCTTGCTGCGTTGCTGCTCGTGGGCGCGATCGAGACGCTCGTATCGGAGCGTCATCCCGACGACTCGCCGGTCGGAATCGCGTATCTGGCGCTCACGGCGGTGGTGATGTTCACGTTGTCGTGGCGCAAGCGAGTCGTGAGTGCCGCGGTCGACAGCCACCCGCTTGTCCACGAGGCGCGCATCACGTTTCTCGACGGCGTGCTCGCCACCGGCGTGCTGTTCGCCCTTGTCGCCAACGTCGCGCTCGACTGGTGGTGGGCCGACCCCGTCGCGGCGATCCTCGTGGCCGTCGCCGCCATCGTCGAAGGCATCAACGCCCCACGCGCTCACTGATTCTGGAAATCCGAGCACGCAGGTCTTGCTCTTGACCTTTGTGAATAGCCGGGCGGCGCCTCTTCGCCGCCCGGCAAAGGTGGAGTTAGCGGAGCACGTCGGCGAGCGTGTCGACGAGGGTGTCGATCTGGTCGTCGGTGATCACCAGTGGTGGGCAGTACGCCAGCGTGTTCGTGCCGATGGGCCGGGCGATCACGCCGCGTTCGAGCAATCCGTCGCGGAGCGCGTTCGCGTCGTGGTGCTCGTGGAGCCCGGCGGCCCAGACGGCGCCGTCGCCCCGCACTTCAGCGAGCAAGCCGTCGTCGGCAAGTGACTGGAAGCCACCGCCGAGCCGCGCCCCGATTGCGGGTGCGCGTTCAATGAGCCGCTCGCGTTCGATGATCGCGAGGTTGGCGAGTCCGGCGGCGCACGCGGTCGGGTGCCCGGAGTATGTGTGTCCGTGGCGCAGCATGTACGCCGGATCGCTCTCCAACGGGCCGCGTACTGCCGGCCCCACGATCACGCCGCCGAGCGGGATGTATCCAGATGTGACTGCCTTGGCGAACGTGATGAGATCTGGGGTGACGCCGTAGCGCGTCGCGCCGAACCACGCGCCGAGACGCCCGTACGCGCTGATCACCTCGTCGAAGATGAGGAACGCGCCGTGCTGGTCGCACAAGCGACGAAGCCCTTCGAGATATCCGTCGGGTGGCGGGTACACGCCGCCGGCGCCCTGCACGGGCTCAACCAGGACGGCCGCGACCTTGTCGCCGCGATCCGCCATGAACATCGCGACCGCTTCGAGGTCGTCAGCGGGCAGGTTGACCATGCCCCCGACGAACGGTCCGTAGCCCTCCTGGTTGAGTGGAAGTCCCTGCGCTGAGAGTCCGCCGTAGGTGACCCCGTGGTATGCGCGCGATCGGCTGATGATGAGATCGCGGTCTGGTTGGCCGGCGAGGTCGTGCGCGACGCGCGCAAGCTTGATCGCCGAGTCGACGGCCTCCGAGCCCGAGCTCGTGAAGAACACGCGTGCATCGTCCATCGGGGCGAGCTCGACGATGCGCGCCGCCAGGCTGTCGGCCGGCGCGTTCGTGAACGGCTCGAAGCAGTGGTACGCCGCGATCTGGCCCATCTGCGCGGCAACTGCGTCGACCATCTCGCGCCGACCGTGCCCGATGTTCGTGTACCAGAGGCTCGCCATGCCGTCGATATAAAAGCGGCCGTTGGCGTCTTCGACGACGGCACCGACGCCGCGGACGATCTCGATGAAGTCTTCGCGCGCCGGACGGGCGTATGGGTGGAGGAACGCAGGCACTGGTGAACTCAGAGACGCCAGCCGGCGGCCTTGCGCTCCGCGCACGTGGGGCAGATCGGGTACCGCGACGGATCCCGCGTCGGGACCCACTTCTTCCCGCACAGCGCGATGATCGCTTCGCCGGTGACCATCGCCCTCGTGACGTCGGCTTTCTTGCAGTAGTGCGCGAACCGGTCGTGATCGCCGTGATCGGTATCGATCGTCTCAGGCGCCTGGACCGGTGTGATGGTTGTCGTCTGCGGGCTCACGGCAAGTGAGCGTACGCTGCCCCACGGACACGAGCACCAGTCCGTGGCGCAGATGCCCTGCGCCGCAGCATGCCGTTCGCCGGGGTGAAGTGGTGCGGCCCGGCGCGAAGCGCCAGGAGCGGGAATGAAAGCGCTGTTGTACGGAGTGAAGCCGGAGCCGTGGCCCCAGCCGACGGGTGCCGATGCCGACAACCAATTGCTCAAGGGCCTGGCCAACACCCCGATGCAGCTCGTCGACATGGACGAACCCGAGTTCCTGCTGCCCGACTGGGTGATCACGAAGCCCCGTCTCACCGGCATCTGCGGCTCCGACTCCAAGCAGGTCTTCATGGACTGGGGCAACGTCGGTGGCGAGAACAACCCGATGAAGGCGTTCTTCTCCCTCCCACAAGTGCTCGGGCACGAGGTTGTTGCCGATGTGGTAGCGGTGGGGCCGGAGGCCGAAGGCTTCGAGGTCGGCGACCGTGTCGTGCTCAACCCGTGGCTTTCGTGCGGTCCGCGCGGCGTCGATCCGGTCTGTCCGGCGTGTGAGATCGGTGATTACAGCCTCTGCTGGAACTTCTCGGTCGGTCCGCTGAAGCCGGGGATCCACATCGGCACGTCGGCGTCGGGCAACGGTGGCTACGCCGAGCTCATGCCCGCGCACGATTCGCAGCTGTTCAAGGTGCCAGACAACGTCTCCGACGAGCTCGCGGTCTTCGCCGATCCGTTCACCGTGAGCCTGCACGCCATCACTCGCCACCCGCCAAAGCCGGGCGGGAAGGTGATGGTGTACGGCGCGGGAGCGCTCGGCACCTGTGCGACCGCGATCCTGCGTGCGCTCTACCCCGACGTCGAGGTGCTCGTCGTCGCACGCTTCGAGGCACAGGCCGCGTTGGCCCGAAAGTTCGGCGCGACCGTGATCGGGCACACACCGGCACGACAGGTCATCGAAGAGGCCGCAGCGTGGTCGGGCGGTGTGCTCCAGGACAGCGATGGCTTGCCCATGGCATTTCCCGGTTTCATCGACGTGGTCTACGACACGATTGGCAAGCAGGAGACGTTCGAAGTGGGTGCGCGCGTGTGCGCTGCACGCGGCACGCTCGTGAAGGCCGGTGTCCACGGCGCCACCTTCTGGGAGGACACGCCGCTGTACTTCAAGGAGCTGTCGTTCGTGGGCTCGAACGCGTTCGGCTTCGAGGAGGTCGATGGCGTGCGCAAGCACGGCATCGAGCACTACCTCGATCTGGTGTCGAGCGGGCGCGTGGATCTCACCGGCATGCTCACGCACACGTTCCCGCTCGACGACTGGCGAGGCGCGTTCGGTGCGCTCGCCACCCAAGATCAGTCGGGCGCGATCAAGGTCGCGTTCGACTTCCGTGAGGAGCACGGAGATGGCTGACGCGATGATCTCGCTCGAGACCCCCGACGGTCCGATGGACGTGTACGAAGCGACGCCCGACGGTGACGCGCGCGGCGCGGTCATCGTCATCCAGGAGGCGTTCGGCGTGAACGAGCACATCCAGGACGTCACGCGCCGAGCAGCCGCGGCCGGGTATCACGCAATCGCGCCGACGCTCTTCCATCGCGCCGGCGGTGGCACTGCGGGATATGACGACTTCGCCTCGGTGATGCCACTGTTTGAAGGGGTCTCCGATGACGGCGTGCTCATGGACGTGGATGCCACGATCGCCCACCTGGCTGCCATGGGTTTCGACCCTTCGAAGGTCGGAATCGTCGGGTTCTGCTTCGGTGGCCGGGTCACGTTTCTCGTGGCGGCCCGGCGCGCCATCGGTGCGGCCGTGGGGTTCTATGGCGGGGGCATCGCGTCGAAGGGGATGCTCCCGTTCGACGCCCTCATCGGGGAGGCCGGCATGCTCCAGACCCCGTGGCTCGGTGTGTTTGGCGACGCCGATGCTGGGATCCCAGTCGACAGTGTGGAGGAGCTCCGAACTGCGCTGACCGCCGCGCCGGTCCCGACCGAGGTGGTCCGGTATCCCGGCGCAGAGCACGGGTTCCATTGCGATGCGCGGGCTTCGTACCACCCCGAGTCCGCCGCCGACGGGTGGGCCCGCACCCTGGCCTGGTTCGGCACCCATCTGCCCTGACCATCCCATCTGCCCTGACCATCCCATGAACGCTCTCCGTGGGACCGTTGGACACCCAGCGTGATCTAGGCAACACTGCCCGCTGCGAGCCCGGTGGCGGCCGCGGAAACGGGAGCGGAGTGAGAACACAGGGGCGCGCGGCGGAGTCGGTCGCGGGACCACGCGCCATCGGGCTCCGAACTGGGCACGCGCGCGGCAAGTGGGTCTGGACGCGTTGGACGCGCTGGCCCTTTACCCCGGCGGTCATGGTCATCGCCGCGCTCGCTGTCGTCGTCGATGTTGTGACCGCGTGGAGCGGCATCTCGTTCGGCACGCTCGGTCGGGTGCCGATCTCACCGGCGCTGCCGCTGGGTTTGATCCTTGCCGCGAAGATCGGCTTGAACCGGCTCGGATTCGACCGCGCGAACCGCCGGGCATGGCGCGAGTTTCTGATCGTCGGTGGGGGAGTGCTCGCCTACGTGGTCGCCGCGTATGCCGCGAACATCGCCGGCACCGACGAGGCCGTCGGGCTCCTGCTTGCTGCTTTGGGTGAAGAGCTCGTGTACCGGCTCGCGGTGATCATCCTGGTCGGCGCGCTTGCCGCTCGTCTTCTCGGGCGCGACTGGCGCAACGCCGGCGAGTGGGGGATGGCACCCGGGATCATCGGTTTGCTCGTGGGCAGCGTCGTCTTCAGCTTGCTTCCCGGCCACATCGCGCAGATGAGCGACGCGCTGCGAGCCCTCCCGTTTGCGAGCCTCGGCTTCGTGCTCGGATATGCCGTGCTTCGTACCGGCGCGCTCATACCCGCCGCGATCGTGCACGCGCTGTTGAACCTGGCCACGTTGACCGTGTTCGCGGGCGACATGACCGTTGCTTCCCGCAACGCGATCAGTACCGCGGCGCTCTTCGCTTTGGTCATCGGTACGGTCGTCGCTGGGCTGCGCCTCGGCATCCTCCGGCGTGCTCCCGTCGCAGTCGAGGTCCCCGCGACCGCCGGAGCCGAGCCCGCCATTTCGCCCTCCGCCTAGTCCCTCGATCTAGCCCCTCCATCTAGCCCCTCCGCCTCGCCGCGCGCCCCGTCTGGGTCGGCATGGCCCGCCTACG
>CAMDCC010000207.1 GCA_945889545.1 Bifidobacterium breve
GGGCGAGACGCAGGGCCGTGGTGTTTTGGTTCGCTCACTCGCCGCGGCCGGACGCATCGACGAAGCGCTCGCCGAGCTCGACGACGGGACCGAGCACCGACCTGATAAAGCACTCATCACTGCGAACGGCGTCCAATCTCTCGTGCGCGCTCAGGTACTCGTGCACATCGGTTCCCGCGATGCCTTGCCGGCCGCACTTCACATCGGCGCCGGTGTCGAGGGTTCGATGAACACCGAGCTGCGCATGATGCTCGGGATGTCTTCGCTCCAAGCCGGGCGCATCGATGAAGGCATCGCCGAGCTCGAAGGGGCGCGCGAGACGGTGGCCGATCCCGAAGCCGGGCCGGGAGCCGCGATTCGCGCCGCGCTCTCCCTCGCGTATGCCGCCGCGGGCCGCACCGCCGATGCTCGCGCCCAGGCCGATGCCGGAGGCGACAACGGCACCTATCTCGACCGCCAGGGCTGCGCGCTCGCAACGGTCGACAACACCGAGGCCCGGCTCGATCAAGCGATCGTGCGCTTGGCCCGAGCGCGGGCGTTCACCGCGCTCGGTCGACCTGATGCCGAAGAAGCCGAAGCCGATGCCGCCGCAGCACTCGCCGCGCTCGGCCACGACCTCTGGGGCTGGGACCGCCTCTTCTCCCTCGCCGCCAAGCCCCGCGGGTAACCCGTCGACCGGTTTTTCGGCACGTTCAAGGACACATGGACTCCCTCAGCGTGCCGAGAACGGGGGCGGTGAGGCGCGGAGGAGGTCCATGACGCGGGCGGCGGCGAGGCCGTCGGCGAAGGTCGGGGCGCCGGGTGGGGCGCCACCTGCTTCGACGGCGTCGCGCACAACCTCGGCGAAGCGCTGCATCGGCTCAAGATGAGGATCGGCGTCTGACTCGGGCCGGGTGTGCTCGTCGCGAGCGCCGTCGGCCCGGCGGACGACGATCCGCGCGTCGGCGATGCATTCGAGTGCTCCCTCGCTACCCGTCACCACGAGCCGGGGCGCGATCGACGACGTTGCCGCGAAGCTGGTGTCGATCGAGACGGATACCCCGTGAGCGAGCTCGAGCGACGCGGTGAAGCCATCCTCGGCATCGCACGTATGCATTTGACCGTCGCGGTCGGGTCGCTCAGCGATGGTTGTGCGCCGCTCGGCCCGAGCCGAGACCACCTCGCCGAAGACAACCCGCAACGTGTCGATCGCGTGCGATCCCCACGCGCCGATCCACCCCCCGCCCTGCGAGCGATCGAAGAGCCAGCCGTACGGACGCAACGGCACGCGTGACCCGGCGCTGAACTGGGTCCACGAAACGTGTTCGGGTGCGCCGATGGCCCCATCGGCGATCAGGGTTCGGAGCTGGACTCGCATCGGGTCGTACCGGAACTCGAAGTTGAGCAAGTGCAGGCACTCGGCGGCTTCGGCCGCGGCGAGCAGCGCCTCGGATTGGCTCGCGCCCACACCGAATGGCTTGTCACAGATCACGCCGTGTCCGTTCGCGAGCGCCCGTCGAACGTGGGCCATGTGCAAGAACGGTGGTGAGTGCACCGACACGAGATCGAGGTCGGTGCGATCGCAGAGCGTGGCGACGCCCGCGTCGTCGCGCGAGGAGATCACGTCGACGACCTCACACCCTGGTGTGGCGGTGAAGACGGGAGCGACCACGCGAGCGCCGAACCCCGTGCCGATCACCCCGATTCGTACGGTCATGGCCGCAACGTCATGGGAGCGCTACTCCCCGACCATGGCATCGGGGTCGGGGTCGACGCCACCAACGCCGAGATGCAGCCGCTTGAGGAACCAGTGCCCGAGCGGCCCGATGCCGAACGCAAAGATCACCGTGCCCACACCTACGTTGCCACCGAGCGCCCACCCTGCGCTCAGCGCAATGAGCTCGAGCACGGTCCGTACGATCCAGAGCGGATAGCCCTTGGCCGCGATGCCGGTCATCAAGCCGTCGCGCGGACCGGGGCCGAGTCCGGCACCGATGTACAGCCCGATGCCAACCCCGCAGATGACGATCCCGACGATGAGCATCGGCCAACGCCACTCCAGCTCGTGGGGGTGCGGCAGCGCGTCGCGACATGCGTCAACGATGAACCCGATCGACAACGCATTGATGAGCGTTCCGATGCCGGGCCGCTGGCGAACCGGAATCCACAGCACGAGGATGAGGAGCCCGAGGAGCACCACGACACTGCCGAACGAGAGACCCGTGACATCGGCCAGGCCTTGGTGGAGCACGTCCCACGGGCTGACACCAAGCCGGGCGTCAATCGTGAGCGCGATACCCACGGAGATCACCGTGATGCCAGCGAGCAGTCGCGGCAGCCGACGACGCAGCTCCGCGAAGCTCGGAAATGTGAGGACCTCGAGCTCAGGCGCGCCCCTCATTCGGGGACGTCCACGGTGCCGGCCGATTCCTGATCGAGGTGCAGGGTCACATGGGGCAACGTACGCAGGATCGATGCCGGACAGGATGGATTTACAGGGCCCGTGAGCGCGCGCTCCACCGGCTCGCGCTTGCGCGCTTCGGGCACGATCGCAAGCACCGCTCGTGCCCGCAACAAGGCGGGGATCGTCACGGTGATCGCGTACGTGGGCACTGCGTCGACCGACAGGAAGTGACCCTCGCCCACTTGTTGCGCACGACACGCGGCGTCGAGCTCGACGACCTTGAGATCGACCGGATCGTTGAAGTCGGCCACCGGCGGATCGTTGAACGCAAGGTGTCCGTTCTCGCCTATCCCGAGGCAGCAGAGGTCGAGTGGGTGCGCCCTGAGCAACTCGGCATAGCGAACGCATTCGGACCCCGGGTCGAGGGCATCGCCGTTGATCTCGTGGAACTCCTTCGGGCCCACCCGCCCGACGATGCGCTCGCGCATGTAGCGCCGGAACGACGCCGGATGGTCGGCATCGATGCCGCAATACTCATCCATGTGGAATCCGACGACCCTGCGCCAGTCGATGTCACCACGTGCCGTGAGATCGTCGAGGAACGTGAACTGCGAGTTCCCACTCGCGAACATCACATTGGCCACGCCGCGCGCGTCGATCGCGTCGTTGATCGCTCGAGTTGCGTCGTCGGCGGCGGCTGCGCCAAGCGCAGCCTCGTCGGCGTGCACGCGCACGGTGAGTGCGCTCACGCGAACTGGGGCAACCAGGGCTTGGTGGCCGCGAGCATCTCGTCGGTCATGCGGCCAAGCGCTTCGTAATCGATGCGACCAGCCAACGGATCCACGAGCATCGCTTCGAACACGGCGTCGCGTCGCCCACTGATCGCCGCCTCCACGGTGAGCTCCTGCGCGGCCAACACCTGGCGAAGCTCCGCTGCCATCGCGCCCGGCACTGCCACCTCGTCGCGCCCGCGCGGCCCATCGCCATCCACAACGACCATGCTCTCGACCACCACGCCGTCGGGGAGGTCGGTGACCTGACCGCGGTTCGGGAGGTTGAGCGGAAACCAGCCCGGCGTGTTCGTCATTCGACACTGCATGATCCCGGCGACCATCTCACCCGATGGCATGTTGGAAACCTCGGGCGACGCGAGCATGGCTTCGAAGTCCTTGATGTGACCATCCCGGTCGCCCACACGCTCTGCAATCGTGGTGATCTCCACCCCCCAGCGCTTGCCCCACTCCGCCTCTTCCGTGAGGAACCCGGGGAAGAACTCGACGAGGTGGCGATCTCCGGCACTGGGCAGCACACCGAAGCGACGGAACAACTCGAACTTCACCTGGTTGTGATGCAGGAGATCGCCCTTGGTCCACTCGCTCCCTGCGGACACCTTCTCCACACCGAAGTCTTCGGGAAGCGCCATCGCCAGCGGCTCGCTGGCGCGCTCGTCGGCGTGGTCGATGAGATCGCGCAATTGCTCGAGCCCGTCGCTTCCGGCGTTGTCGAGCTTGGTGATGAACGGCAGATGGTTCACGCCGGCAACGGTGGGTCGGAGATCCATGAACCCGGCGTCGAGCAGCAGGCTCAGGGTGAACTGGGCGATGGTGACCTCGTGACACAACCCGATGGTGGTGATCGATGACTCACGGGTGACGGCCCGGCAGATGGCAGTCATCGGGTTCGTGAGGTTGAGCAGCCACGCGTCGGGGCACAGCTCCTCCATATTGCGGGCGATTTCGAGGAACACCGGAATGTTGCGCAGCGCTCGGACGATGCCGCCCGGCCCGACGCTGTCGCCAACGGATTGGCGGATGCCATAGCGCTCGGGGATCTCGAGGTCGTGGCGCATCGACTCGAAACCACCAGTGGAGATGGTGGCGACCACGTAGTCGGCGCCCTCGAGCGCCTCGCGCTGATCGGTCGTGCCCTTGGCCGTCAGACCGATGCCACGCACCTCGGCCACGTGCTTGACGAGCTCCACCATTCGCGGGATCGGTGCTGGGTCGATGTCTTGGATGACGAGCTCGGCTTCGTGCAACACCGGCGTGTTGGCGATGTCGACCAGCAGCTTCGGCACCCACTGGTAGCTCCCACCGCCGATGATCGTGATCCGCGGTGCCATCAGGAATCCCCTTCATCGAGAGCGACGGTGACCTCGATCTCCACGGCACCACCGCGAGGGAGCGCCGCAACGCCGATCGCCGATCGGGAATGGCGGCCTGCGGCGTCGAACACCTGCATCAGCACGTGACTCGCGCCGTCGGCAACGGCCGGCTGTTGGACGAAGTCGTCGGTACACGCGATGAACGCGGTCACGGTCAACACCCGTTCGATGCGGTCGAGCGAGCCGAGTGCGGCACGCAACACCGAGAGCGCATTGAGCGCGCACAGCCCCGCGGCTTCGGCTCCCTCGGCTGGCGTGAGGTCGCGACCCAGAAGACCCGTGCGGATGTTGCCCGCAACATCGCGCGGCAGCTGCCCTGAGGTGCGCGCTATACCACCATGCACCACGACCGCATCGAGCGGATCGTGGGGTGGGAACGGTCCCGGGAGCGTGATCCCGAGCTGCGCCAAGCGGGCTTCGTGCATGGACCCCGACCCTACGTGGCCATGCCGAGACACTCGGCGAGAAATGGATACGCCTGCGCGCCGTTCCATCGGTGGCCGCCCTCGAACACGTCGTGCCGGAAGATCGCGTTCTTGCCAGCCCACCCATACACAAGCGAGAGCCTGGCAACTTCTTGCATCGCCGCGTCGACCGGGAAGATCGGGTCTTCGGTCCCCGTCTCCACGAGCAGTGAGCGCGGCGCGATCAGTGCGCCGAGATCGACGTGATCGAACTCATCGATCATTCCCGGGAGCACTTGTGACCCGCAAAGATTCCACGGCATTCGGTGACAGTCGCGCCATGCGTTGAAGTACCCGCTCACCACCGCGGCCCGCACACGCTCGTCGAGCGCGGCGAGGAACAGCGTCATGGTGCCGCCGTACGAGAGCCCGACCATCCCAAGCCGCGCCGGGTCGACCAGTGGGTGCTGCTCGAGCACGTCGAGTGCACACTGGAGATCCCAAAGGTTCTGAGCCAAGGGGTTGGTGCCGGCAGCCACTGCGTGCACGAGGTTGAGATCGCACGGGTACTTGTCGGGCGGCGCCCAGTC
>CAMDCC010000208.1 GCA_945889545.1 Bifidobacterium breve
TTCGGTCGTTTCGATCACAACGGCCACGGCACCCACGTCGCTGGCATCGCCGCGGCAACCGACAACACGGTCGGGGGACTGGGCGGCGCGCCCGGCGCGACGATCCTGCCGGTCCGTGTGCTCGGTGCGAACGGGAGCGGTTCCAGCGACGATGTCACGAATGCCATCATCTGGGCGACCGACAACGGCGCGGACGTCATCAACCTCAGCCTCGGTGGCAGCGCATTCGTTTGCTCCAATGACGAGGCAATCGCGGTCGACTACGCGGAGACCAACGGTGTCGTGGTGGTGGCGTCGGCAGGGAACGACGGCTCCTCATCGCCGATCTATCCGGCCGGTTTCGGCAGCTCAGTGATCGCGGTGGGCTCGACGACGCAGGCCAACGCCAAGTCGTTGTTCTCGAACTGGGGATCACCGTACGTCGATCTCGGCGCGCCGGGCTCCTCGATCCTCTCGACATGGCCGAAGCCCTTCGACACGACAACGAGTCCATGCTCGTCGGCGAATCCCTGCCCGAGTAACACCACCTACGCGTCGCTCAGCGGCACGTCGATGGCCGCGCCGTACGTTTCGGCCGCCGTTGCTCTGGTGCTCCAGAAGTGTCCGTCGATCGTCAATGGCGCGCCAAACGGCTCGAGCATCAAGGACAAGGTCGCAGCGCTGCTCCAATCCACGGCGAGCCCAGCCATCCCCGGACTTGCCGCAAGCCTCGTGCAAGCTGGCGCGGCCACCGCAGCCGCCTGCCCTGCGTAGCCTTTGCGCGCGCCGAGCGAGCGCGACTTAGGCAGGCGGCGTCGCAGGCAGGTTGCCGTCGGTCCAGACTGACTTCTCGATCCGCTGGCTGATGCGCCATCCCGCGGGCGTGCGCACGAGCTGGTCGTGGTACTCGCCGCCGACAAAGAAGAAGCTGAGCGCTTCACCCTTGGTCGGTTGACCCATCGGGTTGTAGAAGCCGCAGCGACTCGTGGCCTTGTCGCCGTCGATTCGGATGTCCTTGTTGGTCACCAAGTGCTGGTACGCAGGAAAGTGGGGGAGCACCTGGGCCAGCCACGCCTTGACCTCCGGGTACTGACCCTTGATGCCGCCCGCGCTGGTGTAGTCGACGAAGGCATCGAGCGTGAACACATCGTCGAGCTCGTCGAACTCGCCGCTGTCGATGGCCCACGCATAGCGCGTGAGCACGTCTTCGATGTCGAGCCGGTCGGAGATTGCCTGCAGGTCGGCCATCGGTCCCCCTCATGATTCCCGTGATCCAGAACGTACTCATGGTCGAGCTCGCTCGGCTGCTCCTATCCTCCACTCCATGGAGCATCTCGGGCTCGTCGGACTGTCGGACTCCGGACACGCGGAGCTCTTCACCGCCCTGACGGGCGCCGACGTGGCTTCGGCCTCCGACCGCGTGCTCGGCGTCGTGCATTCTCCCGACGATCGTCTTGACCGTCTGGCCGCGATGTCGGTGTCGAAGAAGGTGGTGGCGGCCACGTTCCAGATCGCGTTCCTGCCCGGCCTGTCCACCGAGGCCGGAAAAGGTCTCGGGAGTCGCTTGCTCGGCACCCTGCGCGACAGCGACGCGCTGATGCTCGTGGTGCGCGCCGAAGAAGGACACGATCCGGCGCGCGAGCTGGCGTCGCTCGAAGAGGAGCTGATCCTCGCCGACCTCGGATCGGTAGAGGGCCGCGTCTACAAGCAGCGACGCGCGTCCAAGGGCGACAAGGCTTTGCTCCCCGAGATCGAAGCGCTCGAGCGAGCCGAGGCCGCCCTGTCTGATGGCATCCCGATCTATCGCTCCGAGCTGACGCCAGCGCAGCGCCTGCTCCTGCACGAGGTGTTTCTCCTCACGAACAAGCCGGCGCTCATCGTGGTCAACGTGGGTGTCGACCAGATCGACGGTGCGCAAGAGCACGCCGCGCCGTTCGGTGCCGATGCGCTTGCCGTTTGCGTTGAGCTCGAAGCCGACCCCGACGTGGTGGCGTCGACGGGGGAGGAACGGGCTCGCTTGCTTGCCGATCTCGGCGTACCCGAGAGCGTCGTGCCGCGTCTCGCACGGGCTGCGTTGCATCTCCTCGGTCGGTCCACCTTCCTCACCACCGGTGAAGACGAGAGCCGCGCGTGGACGTTCCGCACGGGAGCGAAGGCACCTGAGTGCGCGGGCGCGATCCACACCGACCTTCAGCGCGGCTTCATCCGGGCCGAGGCCATCGACTGGCGCGAGCTCCTCGAGATCGGCTCGTGGTCGAAGGCCAAAGAGGTGGGGAAGATCCGGGTCGAGGGCAAGGAGTACGTGGTCGAGGACGGCGATGTGCTCGAGATCCGGTTCAACGTGTGACCCGTGTGGCTGATGCGCGGTGGCGAGGTGTTGGTGTCGGCCGAAGTGGCCACGACGCGCGTCGCGCGCCGCCGCGGACTGCTCGGGCGGGCGTCGATCGCCGGCGTGCTCATGTTGCGTCCGTGCCGCCAGGTCCACTCGTTCGGCATGCGCTTCCCCATCGACGTGATCTGGTGTGACGGCGATGGTCGCGTGCTGCGCATCGCGGTGTTGCCGCCCCGGCGCATGACTCGCCCGGTGTGGCGGTCGCGTTTCGTGCTCGAAGCCGAGCTCGGTATCGCATCCCGCTGGGGCCTCAAGATCGGCGACGTCCTGGAAGTAACCCCGGAAGTCACAACGGACGCTGACCCGTGAGCAAGCCGATGGGGGAGGGCGCGCTGGTGCTTGTGGCGACGCCGATCGGGAACCTCGGTGACCTTTCGCCTCGCGCCGTCGAGGTGCTGCGTACCGCCGACGTGATCGCCGCCGAAGACACGCGCCGCACCCGCACGCTGCTCACGCACGCAGAGATCCCCGCGGGTCGACGGCTCCGGGCTGTGCACGAGCACAACGAGCGAGCGAGCGCCACGAAGATCGTCGAAGAGGTGCGTGCGGGTGCGCTCGTGGCCTACGTGAGCGACGCGGGGATGCCCGGTGTGAGCGATCCCGGGGAGCGCCTCGTGCGGGCATGCGCCGAAGCCGGCCTCGTCGTGGAGGTGATCCCGGGTCCGAGCGCGGCACTCACGGCACTGGTGCTCTCGGGTCTTCCTACCGCGCGATTCGTGTTCGAGGGCTTTCTCCCGGTGAAGGGCCGCGATCGCGATGAGCGGATCAGTGTGGTCGAACGCGAGGAGCGAACGATCGTGCTGTTCGAAGCACCGCACCGTTTGCTGCGCACACTCACTGACCTTGCCGAGGTGTGTGGCGGCGACCGTCGGGTCGCAGTGGCGCGTGAGCTCACGAAGCTCCACGAAGAGGTCTGGCGCGGCACGCTGCACGAGTCGGTTCTGCACTTCGAGCAGACCGCGCCTCGTGGCGAGATCGTCGTCGTCGTCGAGCCCAATCAGCACGACGTGGCCGAGCCGACCGACGAGGAGCTCGCGGGAGAGGCGCTCGCGCTCGTCAGCACCGGCATGCCGACGCGAGAGGCCGCCGATCGGCTTGCCTCGCGGTTTCGCGTCTCCCGTCGTCGTGCCTACGACGCGGTCATTGCTCAGCGTTCAGCGCGCTGACGCATGCCGGGCAAACGGAACGGCCGACGTGCTTGCGGAGGTCGTCGCGACCTCCGCAAAACACGCACATCGGCTCATGCCGACTGAGTACGAGGTTCCCGTCGTGCACTGAGACGTCGAGCACGTCACCCTCGCGGATGCCGAGCGCGTGGCGAAGGTCGGCGGGGAGGACGACTCGTCCGAGCGAGTCGACGCGGCGGGTGCGGTCCTGCGCGCTCATCGCAGACAGGTACGGGGCAAACAGGTACGACCACGAGACATGCGGTCGGTACTGTAAACCTGATGCCGGAACCGTTCTACGTGACGACGCCGATCTACTACCCGAACGACGTCCCTCACATCGGGCACGCCTACACCTCGGTGGCGGCCGATGCGCTCGCACGCTGGCGCCGCCTCTGGGGGGACGACGTGGTGTTCCTTACCGGCACCGACGAGCACGGGCTCAAGATGCAGCGCACGGCCGAGGCCGAGGGCATCACGCCTCAGGAGCTCGTCGACCGCACGAGCCCGGCCTTCCGCGAGCTCACGACGCTTCTCGACCTCACGAACACCGACTTCATCCGCACGACCGAGCCTCGGCACTACGAAGCCGTCCGGCAGTTCCTCCAGGTCGTCTACGACAACGGCTACATCGAGCTCAGCACGTACGAGGGCCTCTATTGCGTGGCGTGCGAGGCGTATTACGGCGAGGACGAGCTTGTCGACGGCAACTGCCCCATCCACAAGACCCCGATCGAGCACGTCACCGAAGAGAATTACTTCTTCCAGCTCTCGCGTTTCGAGGACCGTTTGCTCCAGCACTACGCGGAGAACCCGGAGGCGGTTCAACCCGACACGCGCCGCAACGAGGTGCTCGGCTTCATCAAGCAGGGGTTGCGCGACTTCTCGATGAGTCGCACGTCGCTCACGTGGGGCATCCCATTGCCCTGGGATCCGAAGCACGTCACGTATGTGTGGTTCGACGCGCTCTTCAACTACTGCACGGCAATCGGATACGGCACCGACCGTGAACGGTTCGACCGCTACTGGCCGGTCGACTACCACCTCATTGGCAAGGACATCCTCCGGTTCCACGCCGTGTACTGGCCCGCGATGCTCATGGCTGGTGGCGAAGCCCCGCCGAAGCGGGTGTTCGCGCACGGGTTCCTCCTTGTGGGCGGGGAGAAGATGGCCAAGAGCGGGAGCAACCAGGTGGCGCCCGCTGATCTCGTCGCGGAGTTCGGCTCCGACGGCTACCGCTACCACTTCCTCGCGGACCAACGCTTCGGGCCCGACGGCGACTTCAGCCACGAGGCGATGGTGGCGCGCTACAACGCGGATCTCGCCAACAACTTCGGCAACCTGGCCAGCCGCGTCCTCAATATGGCGGTGAGCTACTGCGGTGGTATCGCGCCGGCTGAGCGTGTGTCCGGACCGCTTGTCGCAGCGTGCGCGCAAGCCTTTGAAGGCGCGCGTGATGGGATGGACAAGCTCGACTACGCGAGCGCGACCAGCGCGGTGTGGGATCTCATCCGCGCGGCCAACTCGTTCATCGAGGACAGCGAGCCGTGGAAGCTCAACAAGGCGGGTGATGCTGACGCGACCGCGGCCGTCCTCGGAGACTGCCTCGAAGCGCTTCGAGTCGTGGCGTTGCTCGCGTCGCCGTTCATCCCACGAGCCGCAACCGAGCTCTGGTGCCGGCTTGGTCTCGACGGGTCACCCGAAGACCAGCGCCTGCCGGATGCCGCCGCGTGGGGCCTCGGCCCGATCAGCACCACCCTCGACAAGGGCACCCCGCTCTTCCCGCGTATCGAGACCTGATGCGGCGGGCGCAGTGAGCGAAGCGAGCGGAGGTCGCACAGGGGAGCGAGCGGCCGCGTCGGGGGTATCCCCCGACGCAGCGAGTGAGCCAATGGAGATGATCTGGGTGGACAGCCACTGCCATGTGCAGATGGCGACCGACGGGGCCGACGCGGTGATCACCCGCGCTCGGGAGGCGGGCGTCAACGCGATGGTG
>CAMDCC010000209.1 GCA_945889545.1 Bifidobacterium breve
CGGTCGGATTCGAGCGTGCGCATCAACGAGTCGACGCCTTCGAGCTTCGAGTTCATCTCGTCGAGCTGCTGGTCGATGAGGGCCTTCTTGCCGTCGATCACCTCGCCCGTCAACAACCGCTCCGACGCCAGCCGAGACTCGTTCTGGGCCAACAGCTCCTCCATAGCCCGCCGCATCTCGACGCTCACGGTCTCAGACGTCGCCCGCCGCGACCGCACCAACAATGATCCCCACCAAAATCTCCATACCGCAAGAGTCGCAGCAGGGTGTGACACTCCCAGGGATGCTCAAAAAAGCACCCTGACCAGCCCTTTCGCCCTTTCCGCTTCAGGAGCAGTGGACCCCGTGCGGGTCGCGTCCCAACCTGGCAGACCTTCGTCGCCCCGTCATGGGCATCAAGCGGAGGGACGGCCGGTTGCTCCGGCCGAGGGATTGGCGAAGCGAAGCGAGCCAGAGCGAAGCGGCCCTCGGCAGGAGCGAGCGGCGGATCCCTCCGCCCCAACCGTGAGCCCGGGGGCTAAGCGTCCGCCAGCGCGTAGGCGAGCCCGCCGCGGGTGCCGACGTAGATCCGGCCTTTCCAGACCGCGGGTGTCGCCTCGATGCACGACCCGAGCGGCACGCTCCACACCTCGGGTGGATCGATGAGCGTGTTCGTCACGTCGTACGCGTGGAGGTTGCCGGCGCAGTCGCCGATGATGAGCTTCCCGTCGACGAGCACCGGTGATCCCATGAGCGGCGCGGCCAATCGCTTCTCCCAGCGGATCGCACCGGTGTTGCGATCGAGACCGAGCAGTCTTCCGGAGTACGTGGTGTACACGGCGAGATCGTTGTAGATGCCTGGCGTACCGAACACGCCGGACTTCCCGCCGAACTCGTCGTGCTGCGACCACACCACAGGCGCTTCAGGCACGGCAGGGTTGATCTTCCACATCTGTCCGACGGCCTTGCCTTGCGCGTTGTGGCGTTCCCATTCGGAACCGCCGTAGAGCATGCCCTGCTCGTCGACGACGATCGACGCGTCGGTGTCGTCGCCGGTCCAAAAACGAAAGATGCGCGTCGGCATGATGCCGCTGGTCAGCCCGCTGATGTCCCAGCCCTGCACGAGCCCGCCGGAGTTCGCGAAGTAGAGCGTGTTGCCGGAGATTGCGACGGAGTTCTCGATCGACACCTCGCTGCCCGCGTTGGCGATCAGCTCGTCGTCCCAACCCGGCGCGTTGAACACGAGCTGCGGAGCGACGGTCACGAGACCGTCGGCGCCATTCGCGCGGTTGAGCTTCACGATGTGGATCTGGCTGTTCTCGCCGCCTTCGAAGAGGTAGTCGTTGAGCACCAGGCCGCTGCCGTCCCAGTCGTCGTTCCACATCGTGGGTGACACGTCTTTGGCATGCAGCTTCCAGAGCTCGGTTGCTTGTGGTCGGTCGATGGCCAGGACTCGGAAGTACGCGTCACGCGAGCCGATGTACACGAGTGGGAATCCGTCAGGATCGATCGAGACTGAGCCCTTGATGATGTCGCCGGTCGGGAACGGCGGCAGGATGTCTTGTCCGGTCATCGCGTCCACAAAGTGCACGGCGCGGTCATAGGCGCCGAACACCACCCACGTGCGGCCCTCGCGTTCGAAGACGGCCGGCTCCCCCGTCCAGCCGTTGCCACACCACTGCGTGGTCTCGCCCCGATCCTCGGACAGGCTGCACATCGCTGCGCCCGGGTACTGCCATACGACCTTCGGTGCGACCGGCACCGGACCCTGCCCGTAGTAGTTGCGGGTGGGATTGCCCCGGAAGGTGAGCAGTCCCTGGACGGTGGCTTTGTAGAAGGGCTGGAACGCCGATTCGGGGTCGACCCAGCCGATGTATGGCGGCTTCGTCGTGGTGGTGGTCGGTGGAATCGTCGTCGTCGTGGTGGTGGCTATCGACGCTTCCTTCTCGGTGCCCTCACCGCCGGTGACGGCCATCGCTCCCACGCCGAGGGCGACGACTACCACGACGCTCGCGCCCGCGAGCCCGACTGTCCGGCGACGCTTGCGCCGGCGCTCGCCGCGTCGGGAGGAGCGCCCGGTATCGCCGTTGCCGTTGTCGCTGCGTCCCCGCCTCGCCACCGAACGAGCGTACTGCCCGACCTCGGCTAGAAAGCCCCGCCCTCAACACCGATTCGCTGATCGGTCATGTAACCGGCCGCGTCCGACACGACGAACCGCACGACGTCGGCGACCTCCTCGGGACTGCACACGTGACCGAACGGAGAGCGCTCATCGAGGTCGTGAATGTCCTGCGCGCCGGCGGTCGCCTTCGCGAGACGACGGCCCATCTCCGTATCGGTGAGGCCTGGCGCCACGATGTTCACGTGGATCCCGTGCTTGCGCTCCTCTTTCGCCAGCGTGTGTGCGAGGGCTTCGAGTGCAGCTTTCCCCATGTTGTACGGCGCGGAGTTCCCGGCCCACATCAGCGTGGCTGCGCTCGAGATCATGATGATGTCGCCGCGCGGCTGCGTACGCATGCTCGGCAACACGAGCTTGCTGAGTGCGAACGCGGCGAACGCGTGCACCCTCCAGAGCTTCTCGATCTCGGCTGGATCGGTGTCGGCCACGGTCATGCCCCGGCTCGCGATGCCGGCGCTGTGCACGAGGATGTCGACGTGCCCGAAGTCGGCGAGCACCCCGCTCACCAGCCGTTCGCTCTGGTCCCAGTCGTCGACCGACGCTTCGTACCGCTCTGCTCGCTGTCCGATGGCGCGAACGGCATTCACGGTGGCGATGGCGCTCTCCTCGTCGCGTCGGAACGTGATGGCTACGTCGGCGCCGTCACCCGCGAGCGCAACCGCGATCGCTGCGCCAATGCCTCGGTTGCCTCCCGAGATCAGCGCCACCCGTCCTTCGAGTCCCATCGTGTTCCCTTCTCGACTTCCGGTTCGGTCTGCTTCTCGACCGCTTGTCTAGGTGCGTTGTGCTGCAAGGCGCTGCGCCCGTTCGGCGAGCGCCGGGCGGCCGAGCCGCTCGGCCCACGCCGCGAACTCATCAGTCGGACCGGCCCAGCGCCAGTCATCGACCAACCCGACGTCGCCGTCGGTGCGCAACGTGGCCAGCGTGAGGAAGAGCTCCGCATTGCCGCGTTGCTCGGCCAGCGTGGCTGCGAGCCGCGCGGCGCCACGCACCTCGATGTCCCAATCCCGAGCGTTGTCGGGGATGTTCGCGATGTGCTCGTAGCGCGAGAGCACGGTTGCCGCCGATTTCGCACCCCAGCCAGGGAGTCCTGGGAAGCCATCCGCACTGTCGCCCATGAGCGCCAACCAGTCCGGGATCGAACCCGGCGCGACGCCGTACTTCTCCCGCACTCCGGCTTCGTCGAGCAATTGACCTTTGCGGCGGTCGAGCATTGCGACCACTGGGTCGCGAACGCATTGGGCCATATCCTTGTCGGGGGTGCAGACGAACACGCGCTCCACGCGCTCGTCTGCCCCGGCGACCACCGCGGCCGACGCGAGTCCATCGTCGGCTTCGAGCTCGACCTCGGCCCACACCGCGACCCCAAACGCTGCCAGTGCTTCTTCGAGCAACGGGAACTGAGCGAACAGCACCGGGTCGATGCCAGCACCCGTCTTGTAGCCGTCGTACAGATCGTTGCGGAACGACTCGACGACGTGGTCGGTGGCCACGCCGACGTGGGTCGCTCCCCCTTCGAGAAGCTCGAGCATCGACTGCACCACGCCGCGGACGGCTCCCACGTCGACACCATCGGGATCGAAGTGCTCGGGCACCGCGTAGTAGAAGCGGAACAGCTCGTACGTGCCGTCGATGAGATGCACGTGCATCGTCATCCACCTCCTCCGTCGAGCGCTCCTGGTCCGTCGAGGGCGCGCCGCTCGAACTCGCGCAGCCCGACCTCGATCACGCGGTCGTGGGCCCAGACCATCGCCGGTCGCGCGATCAGGGACAACGGCCGAAGCACGGAGTCGCGAAGCTCGAGTGACCACACCAGACGGGCGGTGCATCCACCGGAAGTCTCTTCGACCTCGAGTCGGGCCGGACCTTGAAGGTCGCCCCGTACGTGGGTGTCGACGGTCTGGTGCGGTACGACGCGCTCGACGGTGATGTCCATCCTGAGCTTGTAGGGCAACGGGGCTTGCACGAGGACGTGGGCAACTGCTCCCTCACGAAGTTCCCCGCCTTCGAGCTCGCGAAGCCACGACCACCACACTGGGTATTCCTCGGTCTGCTCGAGCACACCCCAGAGCTGCGCCGGCGTGGCCGCGAGGTCGAACCGACGATCGAAGGCGAACGGCGCCGGCATCGGGGAAGCCTCGCACGCGCCGGGCGAGCGCTCACGCCCCTCGACGCAACCGCCCGCGCAATGCGAGGAGTGCAAGCGTCATGCTCACGAGTCCGATGCCGATGATGGCCGCGAGCGCCTCGAAGATCGGCTCGGTCTCCCAGCCTTCGAGCAAGAGGGCTCGCATTCCCCCGAGGAGGTACGTGACTGGGTTGAAGTCGGCGATCGTCGAGAGCCACCCGGTCAGGGCTGCTTGGGGCAAGAACGCGGTCGTGAGCATCGCGAACGGGAAGAACAAGATGAAGCTCATGTTGACCGCGGCGGGATTCCCGGTCTTGAGCGCGATTGCATACGGGAACCCGGTGAATGCGAGTCCCCACGCGGCCCCCATCAGGACGAACACCACCATCCCCAGGAACCCCGTCTCGAAGCTCACACCCAACGCGAGTCCGAGACCGAGGACCGGGATCGCCAGCAGGACCACGGTCACGAAGTCGGCGACCATCAACCCCAGCAGCAAGGTCAGACGCCGGATCGGGGTCATCAGCAGACGGTCGAAGTACCCATCCTGGATATCGAGGACCAACGCCGAGGCCCGTGAGATCCCGGTGACGGCGAAGATGATCGCGACCGGCAGCTGGAACGCGCGGAAATCGGACACGCTTCCGGTGGCCTCAGCCGTCTTCTCCAGTGCGCCGATGTTCACGAAGTAGAAGAACACCGGAATCGCGAGCGCCGGAATCATGAACTCCGGCTCCCGCGGCACCGCACGCAATGCACGGCCCGCGATCGCGGTGCAATCCCGCCAGAACCCGGCTGGCTTCGCCGATGTGGGCGCGCTCATCGTGGGCGCGCTCATTCAGCGGCCTCCAATTCAGCCTCGTCGCGTCCGATGTGAGCGCCGGTGAGCTCGAGGAACACGTCGTCGAGCGTCGGTGTGCGCATCGTGAGGTTCTGCACGACCACGCCACACCCTTCGAGGGCCACTGCCACCGCACTGAGCATCGTCGATGCGTTGGGAGTGACAATCGTGAGCTCATTGCCGTGACGCTCGACGCGCTCGACACCAGCCATGCGCTCCAACTCGGTACTGGCCTGCGCGCCGGTGCCGGAACCCACGACGGCCACGATCACGTCGGACCCGAGCGCTCGCTTGAGCTCCGACGGTTTGCCCTCCGCGATGATCCTGCCGTGATCAATGATCCCGACGCGATGCGCGAGCGCATCGGCCTCTTCGAGATACTGCGTGGTGAGAAAGATGGTCATCC
>CAMDCC010000210.1 GCA_945889545.1 Bifidobacterium breve
TTGGGCAGCTTCTTCAGCGACCGGACATCGACTTCGGGTGCTCCGACGATCGCGAACGTGTACTGCGGCCGCTCGCGCGCCACCCAGGCCAGCAGCTCGATGTCGAGCCATTCGGAGATCGCGCCGAAGTATCCGATCACCGGCGTGTCGACCACAGCGAGCTCGGCCGATGGTTCCGCGTGCTGGAACCGGGCGAAGTCGGTGCCGTTGCGAGCCAGGACGACCGGCGGACCCACTCCCGACCACTTCTCCAACAAGCGCGCGCCGCTCACCACGACGAGGTCGGCCGAACGTACGAGCTCGGCCTCCTCGGCAATGACCGACTCGGCGATCCCGGGGAACCCACTCCACTCGTCCATGCAGTCGTAGACGACCTTCCAACCGAAGCGCCTGCGCACGAGCTGCGCCACCGGTTGCCATGTCGGGATCTGCACCAGCGCGATTGCCAACGTGACGTCGTGGTCGGCGCGCAGCGCCGCGAGTGAATCGGCCACTGCCGCGGCGATCGTCGGCTCGATGGGCTGCTCGTAGACACGAGGGTGCATGCGGGTGGCCACGGTGACGCCCCACACGTTTTCCCGGAGCTCCGTGAGCTCGTACGCGTGCTCACCCGGCGGGAGGAAGCCCGACATCCGCACGTAGAACACGCGGTGTCCGTTGTCGGCGAACTTCGATGCGACCTGCTGCGGTCGCTGCCAGCGCGAGTCCCAGTCGATGATCGACAGGCACACCACGTCGTGCTTCCTCGCTCGGTGCGAGTGCAAGTGTGAGTCCGGAGGCGACGACGACTCCAGCGGGATCGGCGGGCGGGTGGGCTCCGACAGTCGACGACGAGTCGCCCGCAACGCTCGCAGACGGGCGCGGGTGGCCCGGTAGCGATCGAGGGCTCTCCACGCGCGTGAATCTTTGATCTCGCGGAGCTCGGCTTCGATCGCGGCAAGACCGCGGCGCTCGAACTCGGCGTCGCGTTGCGCCGCTTCGGTGCGCAGCCCAGCGATGTCGTCTTCGCGTTGGCGAACAACTGCATCGCGCGCTTGGATCGCCCGACCTCGACGAGCGATCTCGTGCTCGAGCTCTTCGTGGCGATCCCAGAGCCGTTGGCGCACGCTCAGGTTCACCCGCAAGAGCAACGCGAGCGTTTCCGCCGACGGCCGCGATACGAACTGCGAGCTCTGCGCGGTCGGCGAGGGCTCGAACTGCTCGTGGCCCTCAACGCGAACCCGAGACACGTCGACCCCGATTCCTCTGAGTGTGGTCAAGGACGCCTGGTTCTCCACGGTTGCATCAGCTGCGAGGTCGAAGACGGCGCGAACCAGACGCTGACTCGTCTCACCGGTCAGCTCCCCGACAGACGCGCCCACCACCCAGAACGGGCGGCGCACCGCCGCGGCGAGGCAAGCCAGACCCGCGGCAAACCGGAGCCCCGATGCTCGACCGCCGATGAGGTCGACGTCGTCGGCCAGATCGGCATCCGCGTCGTCGTTGAGCCGCACCGGGCCGAGCACGATCGCGTCGGCCGCGAATGCGGCGGCGATCAGCGAACCGGCATCGTCGGCATCGATGACCCGGGTATTGGGATGCTCGACCGCTTCGGGGGGGTCGAACGACGTCAGGACCTTCTCGGCACCGGGCAGCACATCGTCGAGGCGTGCGATCAGCTCGAGCACTCGCAGACGCTCATCGCTGTGACCCGCAAGCGTGTCGAGCGTGGCCGCGACGAGGACGAGCCGTCGAGAAGTGGTGGGAAGGGTCATCGTCTCAGGGGCGCACCGCCCGGCGCGAGACTACTGGCGTGGGAGTCCGCGTGCTGTGTGTGTTGGGCACGCGGCCCGAGGCGATCAAGCTCGGCCCCGTCGTGTTGGCCATGCAGCAGCGCCACGCCGACACCGGCGACATCGATGTGAGTGTGTGCGCGACGGGCCAGCACCGCGAGTTGCTCGACGAGGGTCTGCGCCCGTTCGGCATCGTGCCCGACCACGATCTCGATGTGATGCGGCCCGACCAAGATCCCGCACGAGTGGCTGCCGCAGTGTTGGAACGACTCCCCGACGTGATTGCGATGGAGCAACCGGCCTGGGTCGTGGTCCAAGGCGACACGGTGTCAGCCGCGGCGGCATCGCTCGCGGCGTTCTACTGCGGCGTGAAGGTTGCCCACGTGGAAGCCGGCCTGCGTACCACCGACAAGTGGCGCCCGTACCCCGAAGAGCTGAGTCGGCGCGTGGTAAGCGTGGTGGCCGACCTGCACTTCGCGCCTACCGAGCGCGCCCGCGCCGCGTTGCTGCGCGAGCACGTACCCGACGAGTCGATCATCGTGTCGGGCAACCCTGTGGTCGACGCGGTCCACTTCGTGCTCCAGCACCACCCCACTCCCCCGTCGCCACTGCCGGCCGTTCCCCCGGGAACCCGACGGATGCTCGTGACGCTGCACCGACGCGAGAGCTTCGGCGCTCCACTCGTTGGGATGTGCGGCGCGGTACGCGCCATCGCAGAGGCCGCTGGCGACACGCTCGCTGTTGTGCTGCCCGTGCATCCAAACCCCAATGTGGCGGAGACGGTTCGGCGTGTTCTCGGCGGAGTCGGGAACGTCACCCTCGTCGAGCCCATGGACTACATCTCGACGGTGCACGCGCTGAGCGCGAGCGACCTCGTGCTCACCGACTCCGGGGGCATCCAGGAAGAGTCGTGCGCGCTCGGCGTGCCCGCGCTCGTGCTGCGCGACGAGACCGAACGGCTCGAAGGCGTCGAAGCCGGATGTCTGGAGCTCGTGGGCACTGACCCCGCCCGAATCGTCGAACGCGCCACCGCCCGCCTCGCCACGGCTCGTCTTTCCAAGGGCACTTCGTCGAGCGAGATCCCCGCGCAGTCCCCCTTCGGCGACGGCCACGCGTCCACCCGCATCGTCGACGCCCTCATCGCCGCCGGCTGAATCACCCATCTGAGCGGATTCTCGGCACGTTCAGGGAGTCCATGTGTCCTTCAGCGTGCCGAAAATCCGGTTTCGTTGAACGTGAGGAGGGTGGGACCTGTGTCGACGCGGGTGATGGAGCCGAGGTCGAGTCGCATGCGCCACGAGATCGCGGGCCCGGCGCCTAGCGCCCACGCAACGGCGGCCTTGATCGGTGACACGTGACTGACGGCAACCACGAGACCGTTCCCGGCGCGCTCGAGGATCTCGGCTGCGCATTCAGCGACTCGCTCCTGCACCGAGACCAAGCTCTCGCCACCCGGTGGCACAAACGTGGGGTCGGCGCGCCACGCGCGCAACTCATCGGCGGGCACGTCACCGAAACCCCGTTCGTCCCACTCGCCGTAGTCGAGCTCGATCAATCGTTCGTCGCGCTCGATGTCGAGCCCGAACTGCGACGCGATCGCCGTGGCGGTCTCGACCGCGCGTAGCAGCGGACTCGTCACCACCGCCAGCGGCGCAAGGCCACTGGCGAGCGCGGCAGCCACTGCGTTCGCCTGTGCTCGGCCCTTCTCGGTCAACGGTGGGTCCGCTCGCCCGAGCAACAGGCCGGCGCGGTTGGAAGCCGTCTCGCCGTGACGCACGAACGCGATCACTGCGCGCGCTCCTCACGGAGCCGACCGGTCCGCCTGAACTCAGCGCGGGGTCCGGGGAGATACAGGTCGAACTGGCCGACGACCCACCAGATCGCGACGAGTCCGACGATTTCCTCGATGAGCACGACCCACCACACCGCTAGCAAGCTGCTGTCGCCGAACCGGTCACCGAACGCGGGCCACCAGAAGACCTTGTCGGCGGTGAACGCGCCCGAGAGCAGCAGTCCGCTGAACACGCCGATCGGCACGCACAGCAGCCGACGGCGCAGGAGCCGCGACCGCCCGATCGTGGCAACCATCACGATGAGCAGCAGGCCAACGGGCAGCACGAGCGTGTGGCCAAACGCGAGGTGACCGACGGGGAGATCGATAACCAGCGGAGCGAGCGCGCCCAGCGCGACGAGTCGGTAGTCGATACCGCTGCTGCGGAACACGTTCGCCACGAGCAGCACCGACATGCCGACGTACCAGAACAACACGGCGACGGTCGCTACTCCGGCGCGTCGAGCGCAGCGTTCACGAGAAGATCAGCGTCGACGTTCTCCTCGCGCGGCACGTGCGCCAGGTCGACGGTGTCGTACGCGCGCAGCAGATCGAGCGCCCGCGCGTGTAAGGGGCGAAGGTTCGGATGCTTCACCTTCCACTTCCCCTCGAGCTGGCGGATCACGAGGAGGGAGTCGGCGCGGACGCGCACCGTTCGGGCGCCGAGCTCCTGCGCCACTTCGAGACCGGCGATCAACGCCCGGTACTCGGCCACGTTGCTCGTGGCCACCCCGATGCGCTCGCTCACCGTGGCCAATCGGGTGGGCGGCTCGGTGCTCGGGTCGAGCACGACCGCGCCGATTGCCGCCGGCCCAGGGTTGCCCCGCGCCCCGCCGTCGCTGTAGATCGCGATCACTTCGGGCATCAGGAGACCAAGATGCAGCCGCAGTTGTCGCAGTACGTGATGGTGCCCGCGGGCGCGTTGCGGATGCGGTCAACCTCGGTGGCCGGGATCGAGAGATGGCAGCCCTGACACGAGTTGCCCACAAGACGAGCCGCGCCCACGCCTCGGGCCTTGACGCGCCGCCCCTCGTAGTCGGTGACCAAGTCGGCATCGATGGTGGCGACGACGTCGTCGCGGGCCGCGCGCTCGACCGCGGCTTCGGCGTCGATCACTGCCTGCGCAGCCGCGAGCGCGTCTGTGGCGCTCACCACGCTCGCATTCGCGGCCTGGAGCTGTTGCTCGAGCTCGCCCACCCGCGCGTCGAGCGGTTCACGCGTCTCCATCGTGACCAGCGCGCCGTCTTCAAGTTCACGCTGGCGCTTGCGGAGCTGCTCGACGTCGGCCTGCATCGCTTGAAGCTCACGCGGCGATGCGATCTCGCCCGAGTAGAGGCGCTTCTCCACTGCGGTGGCCTGCGCCGCCAGCAGCTGCGCTTGGTCGTCGAGACGACGTTCTTCGGCGAGCACCTCGTCGCGCGCGGCCCGGGCGTGCTCGAGCTCACGCTGCGCTACCACCACCCGGGCTTCGGCATCGACGAGTGCTGTCAGCTCGACCAGCGTGTCGCGGCGGTGGCGCAGTCGATCGAGCGCGAGGTCGCGTTCTTGCAGCGTGAGCAGCGGCTCCAGCGTGGTCATCACCGCCGACGCTAGGCGCGGCGGGTGGTGCTCACGGACAGGGAACGATCGGGAGTGTGGTCGGGACGCATGGAGCCGTCGTTGTAGTCGTCGGCGGCACCGTCGAGGTGGTGGTGTTGATGATCACCGTCGGTGGGACCAGGCTCGTCGGGGGCTGGCCGGGCAAGAGCCCATTGAACGTCGCGACGCGGCCACCTTCGGTGATGAAGGCCGCCGAGCGGGCACAGAACGGCCCCGCGGGCGGGAACGGCTGCGCGGGCTGCCCGGCGAGTGCCGCGTTCATGAACCGCCGGAAGATGCCGGCCGGAATCTGGCCGCCGAAGCCGGCGCCCGGCTGTCGAGA
>CAMDCC010000211.1 GCA_945889545.1 Bifidobacterium breve
CGCCGACGACGGTGCGTGGAATCGGTCGAGCCCATGAGCCGACCATGAGCGCAGGAGACACCGTGGACACCGAGACGCCCCGCGTCGCGCCCACCACCGAAGCCGACTGGAACGACGAGACCCGCGGCATCCTGCTCGGCCTCGCCGACTTCAACGGCGGCCGCGTCCTGAACGTACTCAGCACCGTCGCTCGGCACCCGAAGCTGCTGAAGCGCTGGACCGTGTTCGGCAACCACGTGATGGGCGCGTCCACGCTGTCCGACCGCGAGCGCGAGCTGGCGATCCTGCGCACTGGCGTCCTCGCGAAGTCACGCTACGAATGGGCCCAGCACGTGGTGATCGCCCGCAACGCGGGCTGCACCGACGAGGAGATCGAGCGCGTCATCGCCGGTCCCGACGCGCCCGGCTGGTCCGACGACGATCGCACGCTCCTGCGAGCGACCGACGAGCTGATGAACGACCGTTTCATCTCCGACGACACATGGGCCGCGCTGCGAGCGCGGTTGAACGAGCAGCAGTGCCTCGACCTCGTGTTCGTCGTCGGCCAGTACAACCTGGTGTCGATGGCATGCAACACCTTGCGGGTGCAGATCGACGATGGCGTGGAGCTCTTCCCGGCCGAAGAGTTCGCGCGCGGTCGATTCCGGGCTCGATGACCCGAACGATGACGACGTCGACCGACAACGAGGTGATGTGATGGCGTGGGACTTCGAGACCGAGCCCGAGTTCCAGCAAGAGCTCGACTGGATCGACGGGTTCGTGCGCAACGAGGTGGAGCCGCTCGACCTCGTGCTCGTCGGGAGCCAGTACGACAAGCGCGACGAGCACGCCATGGCGGCGATCCGGCCGCTGCAAGACGCGGTCCGAGCCCGCGGGCTGTGGGCATGCCACCTCGGACCCGAGCTCGGGGGGAAGGGCTACGGCCAGGTCAAGCTCGCCTTGATGAACGAGATCCTCGGGCGCTCGCGGTGGGCTCCGTCGGTCTTCGGCTGTCAACCGCCCGACTCGGGGAACGCCGAGATCCTCGCTCACTTCGGTACGCCGGCCCAGAAGGAGCGCTACCTCCAGCCGCTGCTCGATGGCGAGATCGCGTCGTGCTATTCGATGACGGAGCCCCACGCGGGTGCCGACCCCACGCTCTTCACGACGAGAGCCGTGCGCGACGGCGACGAGTGGGTCATCACCGGCGAGAAGTGGTTCTCGTCGAACGCCCGCTACGCCACCTTCCTCATCGTGATGGTGGTCACCAACCCCGACGTCGACCCCTACAAGGGGATGTCGATGTTCATCGTCCCGGCCGATGCACCTGGCATCGAGATCGTGCGCAACATCGCGGTGCCGATGCACACCGAGACCGCCGAAGGCGACCACGCGTACATCCGGTATCACGACGTGCGCGTTCCTGCCGATCATCTCCTCGGTGACGAGGGCGGGGCCTTCGTGATCGCGCAGACGCGTCTCGGCGGTGGGCGCATCCATCACGCCATGCGCACGATCGCGGAGGTCGGCAAGGCCTTCGACATGATGTGCGAGCGTGCCCTGTCTCGCCAGACCCGCACCGGCACGCTCGGCTCACTCCAGATGGTGCAGGAGCGGATCGCCGACAGCTGGATCGAGATCCAGCAGTTCCGGCTGCTGGTGCTCCACGCGGCGTGGATGATCGACCGTCACCAGGACTACAAGAAGGTTCGCAAGCACATCGCCGCGGTGAAGGTCGCGATGCCGAAGGTGTACCACGACGTCGTGCAGCGAGCGATGCACCTGCACGGCGCCATCGGGGTCTCCAACGAGATGCCGTTCAACGGCATGATGGTCGCCGCGGAGGTCATGGGCATCGCCGACGGCCCGACCGAGGTGCACAAGGTGACCATCGCCCGCCAGGTGCTGCGTGACTACAAGCCGGCGCCGACGGTGTGGCCGAGTCAGCATCTCCCCGCCCGCGAAGCCGCGGCGCGCGAGAAGTACGCGCACTTGCTCGAGCACGAGGTCGGCAACCAGTAGCAGCGCGTCTAGGAACTCTCCCACTGGCGCGCCATGCCGCCGATCCAGCGGTCGTGGTCGGTCACCTTGCGCTCCATGAACACCTGCATCTCCGGATGCGTGAGGATCAACGTGGACTCGCGCTGGATCCCTGCCGTGACGATGTCGGCGACGCGCGCCGGCTCGAGCAAGTCGCCGCCGGTGGCGCGTGCGCCCTCGGGCCCTCCGTCGGCGAAGAACCCGGTCAGCATCGGCGTGTTCACCCCTCCGGGGCACACGCACGACACGCGAACTCCCTGGTTCCGGTAGGTGATTGCCATCCATTCGGCGAACCCGACTGCAGCGTGCTTCGTGACCGCGTACGCGGCTTGCCCTTGTGCCGACAAGATCCCGGCCATCGACGCGGTCACCACGAAGTAGCCCTCACCGCGCTCGAGCCATGTGGGGAGCAGGTGCCGTGCGGCCCACACGTGGGTCATCGCGTTCACGCGCCAGGCCCGGTCCCAACGCTCGTCGTCGGTCAGGGGATCGGAGGGAAACGACACTCCGGCGTTCGCGAAGAACACGTCGATGGCACCGGACGATCGGATGACGTCGTCGATCAGGCGCTGCACCGAGCCTTCATGGCTCACGTCGCACACTGCGCTCGCGGCGATCACCCGCCCCACCGCATCGTTGATCTCCTGCGCGACCGACCCGGCACCCGCCTCGTCGAGGTCGGCGCACACGACGAGTCTCGGGCCCTCCTTCGCGAAGCGACTCGCGCAGGCCGCGCCGATGCCGCTGGCCGCACCCGTGATGACGATGACCTTGTCGCGCAGGTCCACAACTCGTGCGCGTCAGGCGAGCACGACGTCGAGGTGGAGCGCGAGGAGGCCGCGCACCAGGAAGCTCGGGTTGTACTCGTAGGTGTTGTTGTCGGAGAGGGTGAACGACTCGACCCGTCGGACGAGCTCCTCGAGGGCAACCCGTGCCTCCAGGCGGGCCAGCGCGGCACCCACGCAGAAGTGCGTGCCCTTGCCGAACGCGACGTGGTCTGTGAGGTTGGCGCGGGCGGGGTCGAACGCGTCGGGATCAGCGAAGATGCTCTCGTCGCGGTTCGCCGATGCGTACACGGGCACGACTCGGCTCCCCTTCGGGATGGCGACGCCACCGAGCTCGACGTCGCGCGTCGTGATCCGCCACATCCCTTGTGCGATCGACGCGAGCCGCAGGCTCTCCTCCACGGCTCTGGGAACGAGTGACGGGCCCTGCTTGAGTCGCTCCCACTGATCGGGGTGCTCACCCAGCAGCCGCATCATCTCGGCGAGCATCTTCGTGGTCGTCTCGTTGCCCCCCGACAGCAGCTGCTGGATGAGGCTCAACATCTCCGGCACGTCGAGCGGTCGCTTGTCGGTGATCTCGGGATCGTCATCGTCGATGCTCGCCTCGAGCAGGTGGGTGAGCAGGTCGTCCTGAGGATGCGCGCGACGCTCCTCAAGCGCATCTGCAAAGTATCGCTGGAGCTCGTTGATCCCGCGTTCGGCTGCGAGCCGGCGTTCGAGCGGCGGGTTGGCGCCCACGCCGGCGACCGTGTCGTCGGACCAGCGCTTGAAGTCGCCGAGTCGGTCATCGGGCACGTTGAGCGCTTTCGCGATGACCTCCATCGGCAACGGCACGGCGAACTCGCCTACGAACTCGATCTCACCCGAGTCGGCCCAGGCATCGATGAGCTTGGTGGTGATGGCGCGCACCACAGGCTCGAGCTCGGCGATCGCCTTCGCCGAGAAGGCCTTGGACACGAGGCGGCGGTACCGGGTGTGTGCTGGCGGGTCGGCGCTGATCAACGTGGGCACGCGTGGGTATCCCTCGGCGATGACCGCGGTGAGCGCGTCGAGATCCTCTTGGCGCAGCGCCACCCCGGCCTTGGCGAACTTCGAGGGGAAGACCGAAGAGAATGTCACGGGATCGCGCAGCACCTCGAGGATCAGCTCGTGGCTCGTGACGAGGTACGCCGCGATCGACTCGACATGGTGCACCGGCCCCGCCGCTCGCATCTTGGCGTAGTGCGGGAACGGGCACTGCAACGCCTCGGGGTTGAACGGGTTGAACGACTTCAGCTCCTGGTCAACTGCCGTCGTTTGCTCGGGGCGCGCCGGCACGGGCCCGGGGTTGCGCACCCGCGCAGGGTACCCGGGATCCCTCATTGATGCGAATCATTCGTTCGAACCGGGACGACCCGCTCGGCTACCTTGCGCGCCCATGCCAGCCCCCAAACCGACGCCCGGCGTCGACCTCGGGCGATTGCAGGTGTGGTTCGCGTCGCACGTGGCTGGCTTCGAACCGGTAGAGGCTGTGCAGATCGCCGGCGGGCACTCCAACATCACGGTGCTGCTCACCGGCGTCGACGGACGTCACCTGGTGCTGCGCCGGCCACCGCTGCACAGCGTGCTCGCTACCGCGCACGACATGGGCCGCGAGTACCGGCTGATCTCAGCGTTGGGCCCGACACCGGTGCCGGTCCCCTTGGCCATCGCCTCCTGCCCCGACCCCGACGTGATCGGCGCGCCGTTCTATGTGATGGAGCACGTGGAGGGTCTCGTGATGCACGACCACGAGGCTGCCCGTCAGCTCCCCGACGCTCGACGGCTCGACGCCGCGCTCTCGTTCGTGGACGCGCTCGTCGAACTGCACCAGGCCGACATCGACGAGATCGGGCTGGGCGACCTCGCGCGCCGCGACGAGTACATCGCACGCCAGCTGAAGCGCTGGTACGCGCAGTACCAACAGAGCGCCTCGGATCCCGACGTGCGCATCGACCACGCCCATGACATCCTCGCCGCGCGCATCCCCGAGCAGCAGGGCGCGGCGGTCGTCCACGGCGACTTCCGGCTGGGCAACTGCATCGTCGGACCCGACGGCACCGTGCGTGCCGTCCTCGACTGGGAGGTCTGCACGCTTGGCGACCCGCTCGCCGACGTGGGATACGTCCTGGCGACGTGGCCGGAGAACGAGGACGAGTCCGGTCCGTTCCCAGACGCGCCGTCGCTCGTCGAAGGGTTCCCACCGCGCGCGGTCCTGCTCGAGCGCTATGCGGACCGCACGGGGCGCGACCTTGCTCCCATCCTCTTCTATGTGGCCTTCTCCCACTTCCGCGCCGCGTGCATCACCCAAGGTGTGTACGCCCGCATGCGGGGTGGGGCCCAGGGCATCGCCGCCGATCTGGAGCAGTGGCGCGCCCGAGCGCTCGCGAGCGTCGACCTCGCCGCCCGCTACGCGGCTGCCCTATAAACCACAACCCCCGATATTTGATTCGCATAGTCCGAAGAATTACGCTGCCAGCCGTGGCTGACTTCTGGGGGCTGGACGGCCTCGCCCAAGCCGAGCTGGTGCGCACGAAGCAAGCCACGCCGGTGGAACTGCTCGACGCGGCCATCGACCGGATCGAGCAGGCCAACCCCGGGGTGAATGCCGTCATCACGACGATGTACGACGAAGGGCGCGAGATGGCGTCGGGGCCGCTCCCCGACGGCCCGTTCACCGGCGTGCCCTTCTT
>CAMDCC010000212.1 GCA_945889545.1 Bifidobacterium breve
TGTCGTCGCGGGGACCGTCGGCGACAGGTAGGTGGCGTCGACGACGCGGCGGCGCACGTCGACCTCCATTGTTTCGCTTGATACCCGGGACGTCACGAGATTTGCGGAGCCGTCAGTGTGGTACTCGCAGCCGCCGAAGAATGTGACGCGGCCCGAGTCGATGAAGCGCCGATGGAGGACGTCGTCGTAGTAGGCCTGGATCTCCGACTGACGAGCCCGTTCTTGGAGCCCCACCTCTGGGCCGCTCTCCTGCACGGCGCCGTTCCCGAGCACGGTCGACGCGACACCGTAGAACAACGAAGCCTGATGAAGCTGGACGAATGGATACGCGTCCTGCCAATGCCCGCTGGCCGCGTGGCGACGGTCGACGAGCGTGACGTGCACATCCGCGTGATCGATCAGCGCGTCGGTGAAGGCCATGCCCATCGCACCCGCGCCCACGACGAGGTAGTCGGTCTCGGAGGATCCCATCGTCATCGTGCTCGGCCTCCCTTCGCACCAAGGAAGGTCGGGCAACGGATACTACGAGCCCCCGCCACCGATGAGGCGAGCCTCGACTCGAGTTCGGACCTTCGCCAGGAACTCGGGCGGCACATCGGCGAGGTTGGTGACGATGCTTGAGGCGAAGACGCGATCTTGTTCGGCAGCCGAAAAACGCTCGAACTCCTCGGCGGTCATCACCTCCACCACGTTCTCAGCGTTTGCGTTCGTTGATCGTCAGGCGTCGATGAGGTGGTCGTCATCCTCTCGGGTGGCTGATGCCGATGTCCAGTCGATCGTCCAGCCGGGAGTATGAGCCCCGGCTGCGTGGAAGGCAGTGCGAATCGTCCCGTTGCCCCGATCCTGAGCGCTCTCAAGATCATCAGCGACGACCGAGACCGAGACCGAAATGGTGCCGCCGTCGGCGTCGGCAACAACGCTGATGTCTTCGGCTCCGACCTCCTCGAGTTCTGCAACGACGAGGTCTAGGAGTGCCTCCGCCTCGGCGGCAGGTGGGGCTTGGGGGGGCTCCTCATCGAGGAGGAGGACACCCTCAAAGTTGATGCTGTATCTCACGGCTCAGTCCTCCTTCCAGCAGGTGTTCTTGATTTTGTTGAGCTTGTTCTTGACGTAGTTCGCGCCCGATGGTGTCGAGTGAATCCATGCCAAGTGCTTTCCACAGTGACAACGGCACTTGTACACGTTGCTCTTCCCGATCGGATCTTCGACTTGCCACCCTCCCACCTGAACCTCGGCGAGGAGGGTGCGAATCTCGGGTCGAGATTGTCGTCGAGGTATGTTCCGTCCAGGAGTCGAGGTTACCTAGGACTGAGTGGGCGCGACCATCGGGGGGCAAGTGCCAATTGTGTCGTAATGGGGTTCGGGGACGGCGCTCATCATCCTCAAGGTGCGTCGAAAGGTTCCGGGGCGCTGTTCTGCGGCATGCGTCTCGGACACGCCCGCCGGGACTTCGCGACGCGATTCGGGGACGTTGACGTCCGTTGGTGGCTACTGTCACGATCTGCCAGCAGAGTTGGGAGCCGGTGGTGGCGGGGTTCACGGCCTTCGACTCGGCTGACGTCGGGTACGAGCAGTCCGAGTTCTTCCTTTCGGGAACGGCGAGTGCGTACGAAGCGACACCGACGGGCAGCAACGACGGCAAGTTCGACACCATTGCGACGACCACTGCGCCGTACACATCGCGCGCTGTCGTGATGCGGCCGATCAATCCACGCCGCTTCAACGGCACGGTCATCGTGGAGTGGTTGAATGTCAGCAGCGGCGCCGACGCGGGCGCGGACTGGATGCTTGGTCACACCGAGCTGATACGCGAAGGCTGCAGTTCCGACATCCCGAGAAGTCCGGAACGGTGACGATCGCGGGCAAGCTCGGTGATGATCTGAGAGCCGGTACCCTCGCGAGCGTTCTTCGCCAGGCAGGTCTGAAAGGTCCAGGACGATGAGCGCATACGCCGTCATCATCGAGGGCAGCGGCACGTCCTTCTCGGCGTACGTGCCGGCCCTGCCGGGTTGCGTCGCGACCGGCGAGTCAGTCGAGGACGTAGAGGCTCGGATCCGGACTGCCATCGCGATGCACATCGAGAGTCTCCGAGCCCATGGCGAACCCGTCCCCGATCCGGCGACTGCCGCCGTCAGGGTCGTCGACGTGGCATAAGGATCCCGACTGGTCGAGCACAGCGGCAGCGACTTCCAGCAGAGTCAAGCGTTGAGCCGGTCCAGCTCGTTGAAGTAACGCTCGGCGATCGCGGTTCGACTGTGCTTCGACAACCACCTGGGGAAGTCGCACTTGCGCGCCGTGAGAACGGTGCCCGCGATGCGAGTTCGGCGCGCCACCAGCGGGCATGCGCGCGCATCGTGGCGATCGGCGTGCGGCGCACACCTCGGCGCAGACGTCCAGCATCATGGCGTTACGTCGCGCTTCGCGCGCTCTCGAGCTCGCGATGGGAACGCACCGCGGCTTGCGTGATGTACGCCGCCATCGGGAGCGCGACGAGGTTCGTGGCGATGATGAACCCGTCGCTCTTGAGCACGCCGTAGACGATCCAGATCGTGGCGACCGACGTGAGGATCCCGTACGTGCTGGCCGAGAGCCCTTCAAGGCGGTGTGGTTCGCGTACTACCTCGACGAGCTGCGCCACCAAGCTCGTGATGGCGACCAGTCCGGCCGCGACGACGATGGGGTCGGTCAGCGCATCGACCTGACTCAGGCCGAGCAACGCCAGGGCTGCGGCCAGTGCGCCCGTGGCGCGAACGCGGCCGAGCACGCCCTTGCGAACGAGCTCGGTCGTCACCACGAGCTGGCCGGTCCAGACGCCGAGGTTCGCAACGATCACTGGGGCAAGGCCGCCGGCGATGCCGTAGCCGAGCCATGCGGCGGCACCCACCATCGACAAGGTGATCGCTTCGACGGACACGCCGTCGATGCCGTGACGGAGCACCCGGAACACCTGCGGCCACGCGAAGACCACGGTGAGTGCGACCGCGACGACGGAGACGGCATCGTCGAGGGTCACCGCTGCAGTCTGGCGCTTCTCGCTTCGTTGTCCCGGACCGATGCCTTATTGTCTGTTCCTCGCAGACGGCCGCATCGCTCAGGAAGATAAAGTCACAATGCTGGAGACGGAGCCAATCGGGAGCATCCCCCGGCCGCCCGCGCTGATCGACGGCATGGCTGCGTTCGCCCACGGTGAAATCACTCAGGAGCAGATGGACGAGCTCTACGACGATGCGCTGCGCGACACCATCGATCGCTTCGAGTCGACCGGGTCGCCGGTGGTCACCGACGGGGAGCAGACCAAGTCGAGCTTTGTTACCTATCCGCTCGACGGGCTGGACACGATCGGCCCCGGCGGTGCGGTGATCCCCTTCGCTGATGGCCATACCCGCCAGCTCCCGCAGCTCACCTCCGGACCGTTCCGCTACGGCCGGTATGCCGACGCGTTCCTCACCCGGGCCCAAGGCCTCACGTCGCTGCAGCTCAAGCAGTCGGTGATCGCGGTGTCGGCGATGAGCCTGCTGTACCCCGCCGACGGCGTCGACGGCTACGACAAGGAGCAGTTCCTCTCCGACCTCGTCGCTGAAGGAGTGAAGGACATCCGCGGGTGCCTCGATGCCGGCGCGCACCGCGTGCAGATCGACTTCACCGAAGGGCGTCTCGCGCTCAAGCTCGATCCGAGCGGCGGCTTGCTCCCGCACCTCTTCGCGATCAACGCGGGCAGCTTCTTCCTCCAGATGGCCAGCGAAGCCGATCGGGAGAAGGTGCTCGGCACCGTCCGCGACACCCTGGCCGCCAATGTGCCCGCCAACGTGAAGGTCTTCGTCGGAGTGACCGACCCGATCAGCCCGCGGGTCGAGACCCCCGAAGAAGTCCGCGACCAGATCCTTCAAGCGGCCGAGCACATCCCCGTCGACCAGCTCGGCTCGTGCGACGACTGCGGCTTCTCCCCGTTTGGCGACGACGTCTCCACCTCTCGCGACATCGCCTTCGAAAAGATCCGCAACCGTGTCGAAGGAACCCGCCTCGCCTCGGAGTCACTCGGGGTCTGATCGACGGTCTGACCAGCGGTCTGGTCGGCGCGTCGTTCAGGCGAGCGGGAGGGCGTACGCGGCGATGACCGCGTAGTGCACGGCCGCGGCCGCGATCACAAAGAGGTGGAACACCTCGTGGTAGCCGAACACGGTCGGGGCCGGGTCCGGTCGCTTGCGCGCGTACACAACGGCGCCGATCGTGTAGAGCACGCCGCCCAGCGCGATCAACCCGAAGCCGTCACCGCCGATGCGGTCGATGAGCTGGGGAGACGCGATCACGGCCACCCAACCGAGTGCGACGTAGGGCAAGGCCGCGACCCACTTCGGTGCTTCGATCCACGCGATCGTGAAGGCGACGCCCCCGAGCGCGCCGATCCACACGGTGAGCAGGACCGCGGTTCGCAGTCCGCCATCAAGGAGGATCCCGGCGATCGGCGTGTACGTCCCCGCGATGAGCATGAAGATCATCGAGTGGTCGAGGCGCCGAAGGTTGGCGCGCGCCCTCGGTGGCCAATCGCGGCAGTGGAGCAGCGCGCTCACACCGAGCAACCCGGAAAGCGAGAGCGTGTACACGACGACTTCGAGGCGAGGCGTGCCGCTCGGGGCGACCGCGATGAGCACACCGCCAGCCGCCAAGGAAGCGAAGAAGGCGATCTGATGGGAGACCCCCCGCAATCGAGGTCGCCCAGTCGTCGTGGTACTCACATGTTGGATCGTACGGACCTGCAAGTGGTGATGCCGTGATGAGGGGTACAGCTGGTGGGCGCACAGGCCAAAGTTCGCGTCGCAGTCGGGAACCAGAGCGCTCACGCCACCGTCGAAATCGGTACATCACCGCACGACCGGTGCGGTGCATCACCGATTGTTGAGGAATGGCATGAGAGCTCGTGTGCTGCGCACGTTTGGAATGGTCGTGGTCACGCTCGGGTTGCTTGCCGCACCGGCCGCAGCCTGCGGCGGCCTCGTGGGCGAGAACGGGACGATTCAGCTCGTGCGCACCACGACGCTCGCGGCGTACGCCAACGGCGTCGAGCGCTACGTCACGAGCTTCGAGTTCACCGGAAAGGGCGAGGAGGTCGGGTCGATCATCCCGTTGCCCGGAGTGCCGACCAATGTGGAACGCGGGGGCGAGTGGACGCTCCAACGGCTGCAACAAGAAGTTGCGCCACCCGCACCGGCTGCGGATGGAGCGCTGGAGCTCTCGAAAGCCGCCAACGCTGAGGTGCTGCTCGAGGTGCAGATCGATGCGCTCGATATCACGATCTTGCGCGGTGGCGGCGACGCCGTCGGCACGTGGGCGATCGAGCATGGGTTCCTCCTCACGCCCGACGCTCCCGAAGTGCTCGACTTCTACAGCCGCCGCAGCAAGGTGTTCATGGCGGCTCGGTTCGATGCGTCACGTGCGGCCGAGCTCGGTCAGGTGAGTGGTGACGGCACTCCCATCATGCTCACGATCCCGACCGACGAGCCGTGGGTTCCGTTGCGGA
>CAMDCC010000213.1 GCA_945889545.1 Bifidobacterium breve
CGCACCATGCTTGCAGCCGTGGTGGCGAGCGGTACCGGGACCAAAGCACAGATTCCTGGATACGACGTCGGCGGCAAGACCGGAACTGCGCGCAAGCCGCCGTACGACACACCGCCCTACAAGTACGTCGCGTCTTTTGCCGGATTCGCGCCCGTCAACTCCCCGCGGCTTGCCGCGATCGTCGTGCTCGACGAGCCGAGCAACAACTACACCGGTGGTCAAGTGGCCGCGCCGGTCTTCGCTCGGATCATGCAGTACGCGCTCGCAGTCAAGCACGTGCCGTCGGGCTGAACTCTCATGGCGACGTTGCGGAGAAACGTCAGGAGATGGGCCGGTACCCTGAACAGGGTTCCGGGGGCGAGGAGGAGAGGACCGAGCGCGTGCAGCTGAAGGAGCTCCTCGACGGAGTCGACGTGCTCGCGCTGCGAGGCGACGCCACGGTGGAGATCGCCGCGTTGACACACGACAGCCGCCGGGTTGGACCCGGCGCCTGCTTCGCGTGCGTTCCGGGCGCAACGACTGATGGCCACGCGTACGCGGGTGACGCAGTTGCGGCCGGCGCGGTTGCGCTACTCGTGGAACGAGAGCTCGACCAGGGTGTCGCAGAAGCCGAGCTCAAGAGTGTGCGCCACGCGCTGGGTCCGGTCGCCGCGCGGCTGTATGGCGACCCGTCACGGTCGATGCGCTGCCTCGGCGTCACCGGGACCAATGCCAAGACGACGACCACCTATTTGCTCGAAGCCGTTGCCCGCGCTTCGGGGGAGCGGGTCGGCGTCGTCGGCACCACCGGCGCGCGGGTGGACGGGAAACCGATCCCGCTGGATCACACCACGCCCGAAGCCCCCGAGCTTCAAGAGCTGCTCGCCCGGATGCGCGATGCATCGGTGACGACGGTTGCCATGGAGGTGTCGTCGCACGCGCTCGAACAGCATCGAGTCGATGGCACCTGGTTCGCCGCGGTTGGCTTCACGAACCTGAGTCACGACCATCTCGACTACCACGGCACGCTGGAGTCCTATTTCGAGGCGAAGGCCAGCCTGTTCCGGCGTGACCGCACCGCGGCAGCGGCGATCGGCATTGATGATGCCCATGGCCGTGCGCTGTTGAGCCGTGTGCGGGGCGACGGCCTGCCCGTGATCACGTTCGGGCTCGACGCCAGCGATGCCGACGTGGTCGCCGACGACGTCGACCTCGACCGTGACGGGGCTCGCTTCACCCTTCGCGACCGGCGTTCCGACGCCTCGGCACCGGTCGAGCTCACGCTGCTCGGGCGATTCAACGTGTCGAACGCGCTCGCCGCGGCCGCCGTTGCGCTCGCCGCCGACTTCGATCTCGCGACGGTGGCGGACGGTCTCTCCACCACGATCGTCGTGCCGGGGCGCTTCGAGCCCGTCGATCTGGGTCAGCCCTTCACCGTTGTCGTCGACTACGCCCACACCCCAGACGCGCTCACGACGGCTCTCCAAGCGGCGCGCGCACTGGCTGGCACCAACCGGGTGATCGTGGTCTTCGGATGTGGTGGCGCTCGTGACCGGGAGAAGCGGCCGCTGATGGGACGCGCCGCTGCCGCGGGTGCCGACATCGTGGTGCTGACGACCGACAACCCGCGCAACGAGGATCCCGCGGCGATAGCCGATCAAGTGCTCGAGGGTCTCCGCGATGCCCAGTCTCGCGATGCCCAGTCCCGCGGTGCCCGGTCGGAAGTTGTGCTCGAACCCGACCGTCGCCTTGCGATTCGGCGGGCGATCGTCGAGGCGCGCCCGGGTGACGTCGTCGTCATCGCAGGCAAGGGACACGAGGTCGAGCAGATCTCGGGCAATGTGCGCGTGCCGTTCGAAGATCGAGCGGTCGCGCGCGACGAGCTCGGAGCACGCGCATGGAGCTGACCGCAGGCGACATCGCGTTGGCCACCCGAGGCGAGCTGGTGGGTCCAGCCGATGTAATCGCCACGTCCATGACGATCGATTCGCGCGTGTTACTCCCCGGTGCCGGCTTTGTGGCATTGCGGGGTCAACGCGATGGCCATGACTTCGTTGCCGACGCCTTCGAGCGCGGCGCGTCGCTCGCAGTCACGGTGGTTCCGTTTGAAGCACCGGTATCCGGGGCGACGCTCATTCGCGTCAGCGACACGATGCAAGCGCTGAGCGATCTGGCGCGCCTCACTCGCTCTCGCCTGCGTGACGCGACGGTCGTAGGAATCACCGGTTCGGCCGGAAAGACCGCGACCAAGGACCTCACTGCGGCTGCGTTGGCCCGTACCCGTCGTGTTCATGCCAGCCCGTCGTCGTTCAACAACGAGGCGGGGGTGCCGCTCACGCTCATCGGCGCGCCGGGCGACGTCGAAGTGGTCGTGGTCGAGATGGGTGCGCGCTTCAAGGGGAACATCGGCGATCTTGCAGCGATCGCCGAACCGCAGGTGGGCGTCATCACCCACGTCGGCCTGGCCCACGCGGAGCACCTCGGCGGCCGTGAAGGAATTGCCCGGGTCAAGGGCGAGCTCCTCGAGGCGTTGCCGGCCGATGGTTTGGCGGTGCTCAACGACGAGTGCGACGCCACCGGTGCGCTCGCACAACGCACCGCGGCGCGCGTGATCCGCGTCGGGCGCAAGGCGAGCAGCGACGTGCGCGCGGCGGATGTCACGCTCGACGCCGAGCTCCGGCCCAGCTTCGTGCTCGAGAGTGCGTGGGGAACGGCGCCGGTCACCCTCGCGGTGCGCGGAGAGCACCAGGTCGAGAATGCGCTCGAAGCTGCGGCGGTTGCACTGGAGCTCGGAGTGCCGCTGGATGCAGTTGTCGCTGGGTTGGCCGACGCCCGCACCGCGACACGACGGATGGATCTGGTGCGCACGGCGGGTGGCGTGCTCGTGATCAACGATGCCTACAACTCGAGTCCTACCTCGGCCGCCGCCGCGGTCCGCTCGCTCGCTCGTCTTGACGTTCCCGGTCGACGGATCGCCGTGCTGGGCGAGATGCTCGAACTTGGTGCTCAGTCCGACGCGGAGCATGAGGCGATCGGCGCGCTCGCCGCGAGCAGTGGCATCGACCTGCTGATCGCGGTCGGTCACCAGTCGGATCGACTTGCGGCCGGCGCCCGAGGCGGCCGCGTATCGGTGCTCACCGTCGCCGATCCTGACGACGCGCTGGCGGTCGTCGTGAGCGAGGTGCACGCCGGCGACGCGGTGCTGGTCAAAGCCAGCCGCGCGGTCGGACTGGAGCGCGTCGCAGAGTCACTGACGGATGGAGAGGGCGCGCCGTGATCGCGCTGCTGATCGCCGTGGCCGTGGCCTTCGCAACCACCGTGTTCGGCACGCCGATTCTGATCCGAGTGTTGCGGAAGCGGGGGATCGGTCAGCTCATTCGCGACGACGGTCCGTTCACACATCCCCACGCGGGCAAGGCAGGGACACCGACGATGGGTGGCATCGCCATCGTCGCCGGTGTGACGCTGGGGTACGCGGTCGCGCACGTTCGCAGTGAGCAGATCAAGTTTGCGCGCACCGGGCTCTCGCTCATGTTCTTGATCGTCGGCATTGCCCTCGTTGGGTTCATCGACGACTACCTCGCCGTTCGACGCGGTCGAAACCTTGGACTCCGCAAACGGGGCAAGGCCTCGGGCGAGTTGGTCGTCGCGAGCGGGTTTGCCTTGCTCGCGCTCGAGTGGATCACGGTGTCCACAAACCTCTCGTTCACCCGCGTGTTCGACGTTCACCTTGGTTCCACGCTGTGGTTCGCCTTCGCACTCTTTGTGATCTTCGGCAGCTGCAACGCGGTGAACCTGACCGATGGGCTCGATGGGCTCGCGGCGGGGGCGGCCACGTTGACCTTCGGCGCGTTCATGGTCATCTGCTTCTGGCAGTTCCGGCATCCCAGCTTCTACGGCGTCGAGCCGGCGTCCACGATCGACATGGCGGTGATCGCCGCTGCGCTCACGGGTGCGTGCGCCGGGTTCTTGTGGTGGAACGCCGCACCGGCACGCATCTTCATGGGCGACACCGGGTCACTGGCGATCGGTGGAGCGATGGCAGGCCTCGCGCTGCTCTCCAACGTCATCTTGCTCCTCCCGATCCTGGGCGGCCTCTACGTCATCGAGACGGTCAGCGTGATCGTGCAGGTGATCTCGTTCCGCGGCTTCCATCGCCGCGCCTTCCGAATGGCTCCGATCCATCATCACTTCGAGGTGGTCGGTTGGCCCGAGTTCACGGTCATCGTGCGCTTCTGGCTGTTCGCCGGCGTGTGCGTCGCCCTCGCGCTCGGCTTGTTCTACGCCGACTTCATCCGCCTCCCTGGAGCCATTGACTGATGCCAAGAGTGGTGGTCATCGGGCTGGCGGTCACGGGGGATGCGCTCGTGCGCCATCTGACCCGTCGCGGCGATGCCGTGATCGTGCTCGAAGACACGCCGGGAACCGGACCTGACTACTCGGCGCGCGTGCAGCACGCGCGCGCTGCCGGGGCAGATGTAGTCGAGCGTCCCGGCGCGGCGCGCTCGGGGTCGTTCGGGGCCGTCGCGGACCTGGTCGTGCCGAGCCCGGGAGTGCCGGAGCGGCACGCGGCGATTGCAGCGGCGCGCCGGGCCAACGTGCCAGTGCGGTCGGAAATCGACCTTGCGGCCGAGCTCGCCGGCCGCGACGGTGGCCCCGCGCTTGCTGCCGTGACCGGCACCAATGCGAAGACAACCGTCACCACGCTCACGGCGGCGATGCTCGTTGCGGCCCGTGTGCGAGCCGTCGCGGCCGGGAACATCGGCCGCCCGCTCCTTGAAGCGGTCGAGGACGACGTCGACGTAGTGGTCGCGGAAGTGTCTTCGTTCCAACTCAACTTCACGACCGACGCCTTCCGTCCTCGCGCGGCGGCGTTGCTCAACCTTGGAGCCGATCACCTCGATTGGCACCGAACCTTCGATGCGTACGCGCGGGCGAAGAGCAACGTGTTTTCTCACCAGCGAGGAGATGACCTCCTCGTCTTCAACGCCGACGACCCGGTCGTCGCCGGCCTCGCGGCCGAGGCGCGCGGTAGGCGCGTGCCGTTCTCGGTCGCCCCGGGTGCGGCGTCGGGATATCGCGTGCTCGACACCGCAGCGGGTCAGGTGCTGGTGACTTCCGACGACGAGGAGATCGTGGCGATCGAAGCACTGCCGCGCCGGACACCGCCCGATGTGGCCAACGCTCTGGCTGCGTCAGCCATGGCGATCGAGCTGGGTGCCGATCTCGTCTCGGTGGGCAACACCCTCAAGGGATTCAACGGTCTCGCACACCGGATGCAGCTCGTCACCGAGCGCAACGACGTGCGGTACGTCGATGACTCCAAGGCCACGAATGTGCATGCCACGATCGCGGCGGTCGGCGCCATGGAGCATGTCGTGTTGTTGGCGGGCGGGCGCAACAAGGGCCTCGATCTGGGTGAGCTGCGAACGTTGGCGCCGCGACTGCGCGCGGTCGTTGCGATCGGTGAAGCCGCCGATGAGGTTGCCGAGGCGTTCTCGGGGGTCACGCCGGTCGTGGT
>CAMDCC010000214.1 GCA_945889545.1 Bifidobacterium breve
CCGCGAGGCGCGCTCCCCGGCGGCGACCCCCCGTCAGGCAACGCGAACCTCGACGATGTCGAGTCGGCCCGACTCGGGCACGCGCGTGATCCAGATCAGGATGGCCCCCGCGGATCTCGATCCCACATCGAACGTGGCGCTGGTTCCGAGGTTGTCACCAGACGCGACGGGGGAACCCCATCCCGCGAGCGAGTCGGCGGGGCGGTCGGCCGCATAGATCTCGGCGCTCCAGTCGGAGCCCCCGGCGTCGACCTCGATCGAGCTGATGTCGGCTGCGGTGGCGAACACGACGACGAGACCGACCCCCGCCTTCCCGCCGAGGTCTTGTGATCGATATGTCTCGGTGGACCACTCGGTCGCCGCGTTGGCGTCGATAGCGAACTGGGCTTCATCGGAATGCTCGCCGTCACCACCCAACGGGTCGAAGTCGTTCGCCTCCACGATCTTCACGGGGATGTCGCCGCCGCCGCCCGCGCCCTTCTTCGACAGCTCCTGGATGATGAGGTAGCCGCCCCCTGCACCGAGACCGAGCACGACCGCGCCGAGGATCGCCCAGGGCCATGCCGCGCCCCGGCGCGCCGATTGGGGACGAGCCGGTTGGGGACGAGCCGGTTGGGGACGAGGGCCCGGTCGCTCCTGTGGGAGAGGCGGCGTCGGTACTGCCCGCACAGGGGAAATGGTCGCGTCGGTGGTCCGGCCGGCGTCGACCGCATCGCCGCGCATCACCGCGTCGAGCGCACCCGCCAACACGTGCGCACTCGGCCACCGGTCGTCGGGGTCGAGCGCGAGACACCGCGCCACGATCGAAGCGACGGCGGCAGGGGTGCCGGCCGGCAACGGTTCGGGCACCACGCTCAAGCGCGAGAGCGCGGTCTGCATCTCAGTGTCGCCGCGGAATGGGAGCGACCCCGCGATCATCTCGTGGAGCAGCAACCCGACCGCGTACACATCGGCGCGACCGTCGGCCGGCTCACCGCGCACCTGCTCCGGCGCGAGGTAGCGCGCGGTGCCGATGATCGTTCCGGCGCCCGTGAGATCCCCCGACCCCGAGGCCTTCGCGATCCCGAAGTCGGTCACCTTCACCGGCCCAACAGGTGGCACCAGCACGTTCGCGGGCTTCACATCGCGGTGCACGATCCCGGCCTGGTGTGCGACCTCCAGTGCAAGGGCCACACCGCGAGCGATGCGAAGCGCTTCCGGAACCTCGAGCGGCCCGCGCTCGTCGAGCAGCACGCGCAGGTTCGGCCCCTCGACGAGCTCCATCACGATGTACGCGGTGCCGTCGTCTTCTCCTGTGTCATACGTGGTGACGATCCCGGGATGGGCAAGGCCGGCGGCCGAGATGGCCTCGTTGCGGAAGCGTTCGCGGACGGCTTCGTCGACCGACAGCTCGGGGTGCAGCGTCTTCACCGCGACCTTGCGCGCGAGCAACGTGTCCTCGGCCACCCACACCGTCCCCATCCCACCACGGGCCAGCCGATCACCCAGCCGATACCGATCGTTCAGCACCCGCCCAGGCGCAGCCGGTTCCGTCACGCGCTCACGCTAACCGCGCGGTCGCGGAACGACTTCGCGCACCGTTGTTGCGCCGGACACCAAGGGTCGGACGGCGGACTCAGACAAGCACTCCGGCCCCCGCCTACTCCCGGTGAACGAGCGCCCACTTCGTGCCGCAACACGGCACGGGGGCCTGCGTGAACTCGCCGGCGCCCGACCCCTGGATCCGGCGCGAGAACGTCCCGCAAGTACGAGCCCAACGCGCGGAGCTTGCTCACGCAACGGCGAGTGACCGGGCTTTCGCGCGCGCAAGGTGTGCCCAACTTTGCGCGAGCGCGTGCACGCACTCGTGTGCACATGGTCGGTGGAAGTGGAAGCGCAGGGTGGGTGCGCCGGCGCTGGGCGGTGAGGTCCGCCCGGAGGAGACCCGGGTCGAAGACCCGACGGCGACGAAGGAGCCGGAGCAGGGGCTCCGGAGGATCAGCGGGCCGTGCCCGGCGCCGGTGACGCCCAGCCCGGAGCATCCACCGTGCGCGAAACCGTGACGCGCGAGGTGCGTTACGCGCGGACTTGGAAAGTCACGCCTATGACTCCTGGGCCCGCGTGGGTTCCTATTACTGGGCCGACTACTCCTACGACGATTTCGTCTTTGGGGACGATGGGGTCGAGGAGCTCGAGGAGCTCGTCGACGTCGCTGGCTTGGCCGTGCAGGACGGCAACTGAGTCGACGGGCTGCTCGCGCACTTTGTCGGCGAGTAGACGCAATGACTTAGAACGCGTGCGCACGCGGCCGGCTTCTTCGACGGCACCGTCGCGAACTTCGAGGACGGGCTTGAGCGAGAGCATCGTGCCGAGCAGCGCGCGGGCGTTGCCGATACGGCCACCGCGCTTGATGAACTCGAGCGTGTCGAGGCTGCCGAAGAGGCGCGTGCGATCGCGACGGTCGATCACCTCGTTCACGATCTTCTCGACCGGGTCGCCGTCGGCGGCGCGTCGGGCGGCCGTGAGCACGAGGCTCCCAAGACCGAGCGAGCAAGTGAGTGAGTCGATCACATGGATCGGGCACTCTGCGCCGACTGCGGCGGCAGCGACCTGCGCGGACTGCATCGTCGCCGACAGGCGGGATGACAGGTTCACGCACACGATGCCTGTCGCGCCGCGCCCGGCGAGGTCACGGAAGCGTTGTTCGAATGCGCCGGCCGACGGTGCCGATGTCTCGGGCAGAGCTTCGGCGATGCGAAGCCGCCTCCAGAACTCGTCGGGCGTCAACTCGAAGCGGTCGACGAGCTCTTCGGAGCCGAAACGGATCGTGAGCGGCACGATCTCGATGCCCAGTGCGTCGACGAGCTCCTGGGGAAGATCGCACGCACTGTCGGTGACTATCCGCACACCCATGCGCTCATCATGCCTGTTCGAGGGCTGGTCCTGTCGGGGTTGATCCGTCTCCACGGCCGCGCTTGCGGCGGAACCGCCCCAGTACAAGGTCGAGGACCTCAGAGAACTCCTCGACCCGCAGCGCAAGCAAGCCGCCGAAGGTGATCGCGCCCGCAGTCAGGAGTCCGAGGAGGGTGGCGAGCAGCGCGGTGCCCGAGCTGTTCCAATCGACCCATCGACTCATGGCCCACGCGCCCGATCCAGCCGCCACGGCAACCACGAGCACGCGGGCACCCAGGAGGCCGATCCCTCGCCCTCGCAGGCTCCCGATGCGCCGGTTCAGTACGAAGATCGTGAGCATCGCGCCCACTGCGTAGGCACCGGAATGCGCGTACGCGAGGCCAGGAATCCCGAGCCAGTCGAAGAGCGCAATCGCCAACGCCACGTTCACCGCGTTCTGGATGCAGCCGAGCAGGAACGGAGTCTTGGTGTTGTCGAGTGAGTAGAAGGCGCGCAGCGCGAAGAGATAGACGGAGAAGAACGGGAGACCGACCGCGAAGCCGATGAGTGTGTCGGAAACCAGGCTCGCGTCCGCGGGGGTGAATGCCCCGCGTTGGAGCAGTGCCGTGACGATGGGACGCGCCAGCGCGATCGCCACGGCTGCGGCGGGGATCAGCACCGTGAGGCTCAGTCGGAGCGTGCGCGCAAAGCGGTGGCGCAACGCAGGCGGGTCGCCGCGCCGCCCCGCAGCTGCGAGCTCGGGCGCGACCGCGGTCATGATCGGGAAGGCGAGGAGGCCGTAGGGCAACACAAAGAGGAGGTACGCGTTCGTGTACACGAACGCTCCACCGTGACCCTTGCCGGTTGAGAGCTCGAGACCGTTCGCCAGGATGAACACATATGCCAACGCCACCTGGTTGGCGGCGACGTACCCAATCGTCCAGCCCGACAGCCGCATCATCCGCTTGACGGCCGCGTGACGGAATGCAGGGAGGAAGCGCAGTCGTACCTTCGCGGCGCGCAACGCCGGTAGCAGCGCCAAGCCCATTGCGACGATGCCCAATGTGGTGCCGAGCCCGATGAAGAGCAGCAGCCGGTCGTCGTCGAGCACGTTGTGGACGGTGAACGGGCCGCCGACCAGGCGTGGCAGCGCAAAGAAGATCGCGACCACGACCAGGTTGTTCAGGATCGGCGCGAGCGCTGCCGCGGCGAACCGCCGCCGAGCCTGGAGCATGGCCGTGCCGAGCGCAGTCAGTCCGTAGAAGAGCATCTGGGGCATGAACACGCGCATGAACGCGGTGCCGAGCTCCGCTTGACGGTCACGAGTGGGGCCGTCGACCTGGAGGAGGTAGAGCCGAACGATCAGCGGGGCGGCGACGATGCCGATGATCGTGATCGCGAGCAGCCCGAGCATCGAGACGGTGAACACCGCGCTCGTCGCGTCTTCGTCGTCGTCGTGCACGTGACGAACGAACTGGGGGACGAGCGTTGCTGTGAGCACCCCGCCGAGCAACAGCTCATACACGATGTTGGGCGTCTCATTGGCCCAGGTGTACACGCCGGCAAGGGTGGTGGCGCCGAGCGCGTAGCTGATCGCCTGAACCCGTACAAGGCCGGTGAGCCGAGAGAGCGCGGTGCCCAGCCCGACGATCGCGCTCGATTGCAAGAGGCGCGCCGTGTTGTGGCGGCCGTGGTCCGCCGCCGCCTCCGTCACGCGACCGCTCCTTGTGCAGCCCCTCGCCGCCGCCGGCGATCTCGGCGGATGTGGAACATCCACCACACGGTCAGGAACGCCAACGCGCTGATGATGAGCACGAGCCCCGCCGCGCTCACCGCGGTGGCCCTCACCTCGAACTCAGTGTGCGCGATGGGCAACACGCCGTTCGAGTCGAGGATCGTGAGCTGGAGGGGAAAGGAACCCGAGGTACGCGACACGACGGCGAAACGAACCGTGGTGTTCTTCGGCGGAAGCTCGATGATCCGTTGCCCGCCATCGGGGAACGAGAGCTTTGGGCTTTCGAACTGCACCAGAACGCTGACCGTCTGACCGGTGCCGTTTCTGAACGTGAGAGGGATGTCGCCGGAGCGGTCGGTGAGTGTGATGGTGGAACGCGTAGGCACATCGATCTTGGCGACTAATGCGTCGATGACGTTGTCGATGCTCGCAAGCTCGGCCGCCGCACGCGCCGGTCCTACCAGCGTGTTCCATGCCGACGAAACCGAGGCCAGGAGTGCGCGATCTGCGCTGGCAATGTCGGGCGTCTCCGGTGCGAAGTCCTGGAGCGCGGCGAGCCGCGCGCGTGACGCCTCGTACGCCGCGGCCGTCACCGGTGGCGCGGGCGGCTCGTAGGCCGCGAGCTCACGCGTCACCGCCGTACCGTCGGTGGTGGTCTCGGCCGGCACCTGATCGAAGACGTCGTCGACGGTCATCGGTCGCAGCCACGGGTTGGCCCGCAAACCCTTCAGCACCGCGTCGAGCACATCGTCACTCGGTTTGAAGTCGGTGGGGTTGAGGAGGGCGACCGCACGCGCTTCGGTGGGCTCCTCGAGCGCGACGACCGACAGTCCGGCCAGCAGGCG
>CAMDCC010000215.1 GCA_945889545.1 Bifidobacterium breve
CCGCGTGTGGCTCTCGTGGGTGAGTCGGGGGATCGACGAAAGCAGGGCTTGGGTGTACGGCATCTTCATGTCGCGGAAGAGCACGTTCGTGGGCGCCTTCTCGACGATGCGCCCCGCGTACATGACGGCGATTTCGTCGGCGCGACCGGCGACGACGCCCAAGTCGTGAGTGATGAGCACCATGGCCATGAAGCGCTCGCGCTGTTGGTTGGCCATGAGCTCGAGCACCTGGGCCTGCACGGTCACGTCGAGCGCGGTCGTCGGCTCGTCGGCGAACAGGAGCTTCGGCCCCGCGGCGAGTGCCACCGCGATGCACACGCGTTGGCGCATGCCACCCGACAGCTGATGTGGGTACTCGCCGAGGCGGCGACGGGGCTCGGGGATCCGCACCGACTCCAACAGGCTCTCGGCCAGGTCGTTGGCGTACGCCTTGTCGACGTCGAGGTGCTCGCGGATCGACTCGGTGATCTGCTTGCCGATCTTCATGACCGGGTTCAGTGAGGTCATCGGGTCCTGGAAGATCATCGCCAGCTGCGAGCCCCAGTACCCGCGCATCTCCTTGGCCGTGAGGTCGATGAGCTCGCGGCCCTCGAAACGCACCGATCCCTCGCGCACCAAGCCGCGGCGGGGGAGCAAGCCCATCACCGAACGGGAGAGCACGGTCTTGCCGCTCCCGGACTCGCCGACGATGCCGATGGTCTTCCCCCGCTCAAGCGTGAACGACACACCGTCGACCGACCGCACCAAGCCTCGATCCGTCTCGAAGTACGTCTTGATGTCGGTCACTTCGAGGAGCGGACCGTCGTACTGCTCGGCAAAACGCGAGTCGGTCAAATTCCTGCCTCCCGAACGTCGAAGCGCGCCCGAACGACATCGCCGAGGAAGTTGAGCGCGAGCACGGTGACGAAGGTCAGGATCGAGGGCACGAAGATGATGTGCGGCGAGCTGTTGAGCGCGCCGCGATCGAGGCCGATGATCGTCCCCCAACTCGGGGTTGGGGGTTTCATGCCCACGCCGAGGATGCTCAAAGCGCCTTCGGCCACGATGGCCACGGCGATGCCGAGCAGCGCGATCGACGCCATAGCCGGGAGCACGTTGGGCAGCACCTCGCGCACCATGATCCTCAAGTTCTTGGCACCCTGAGCGCGCGCTGCGAGCACGAACTCCCGCTGCGACCAGCTGAGCGCGCTCGCGCGCGTAATGCGCCCGAGCAGCGGGATCGACACGATCCCGATGGCAAGGATCAGCGTCACCTCCACCGGGAGCGCGGTGCCACCCCCGGCCTCCTCGGGAGGTTTTTGGAGGAACGCAGTGAGCGCTAAGGCGAGGATGACGGCAGGGACCGAGAGCATCACATTGAAGCTGCTCGTGAGCACCGCGTCGACGCGACCGCCGAAGAAGCCCGCGACCATGCCGAGCGTCCCGCCGATGGCGAGCCCGAGGGCCACCGCGCCGACGGCGATCATCATCGATAAGCCGCCCCCGTAGATGACTCGTGACGCCAGGTCGCGACCGTTCGTGTCGCACCCAAGGAGATGTCCCTCCGCCGTGCCCTCGTTCGCAAACGGGCCGCGACGTGCGCAGAATGCGTCGACGTCGGTCGTCGGATTGTCGAGCGGGAGCACGTTGAGGTGGGCGAGCGCGCCGCTCACGACGATCAGCGTGATCCAGCCGATGGCGAGCCACGCGCCGAGCCCGAGGCCCCTGCCTTTCTTGCGCCCCTCGTCGCCCGACTCGACCGCGAGCACCTGCAGCGCTTCCGCATCTGAAGGCGTGGCCTCGGCGCCGCCGTGGTCGGCTGCCCACATCACGGCTTCCGTTACGCGGGGGACCCCGTCGTTGTCAGGCGGCTGCGCGGGCACGTCTGATCCTCGGATCGAGCACGGCGTACAGGAAGTCGACCAAGAAGTTGATCAACACGAACAGCAAGGCGATCACCAACACGAAACCTTGGAGCTCGACGTACTGGCGGGCGCTCAGCGCCTGGAAGATCTTGAGGCCCATCCCCGGCATGCCGTAGATCACCTCGACCACTACGGCGCCACCGATGAGCGCACCCATGTTGAGGCCGGCAACCGTGAGGAGTGTGAGGCTCGATGGGCGGAGCGCATGACGCCACAGGATTCGTCGGTTCGAGAGACCCTTCGACTTGGCCATCGTGATGAAGTTCTCTTGCAGCGTCGCGATCATGTCGCTGCGCAGCAGCCGCATGTAGATGGCGATCTGGCCCGCGGCGAGGGAAACCGCGGGCAGCACCATCACCTCGAGGTGCCGACCGAGATCGAGCGCGCCCGAACGACCGAAGAGCGGATCGAGCCATCCCGGCGCGTACCCAGAGGTTGGTAACCACTCGAGCTCGACGCCAACGAAGTACGAGAGCACCAATGCGAGCACGAAGTTCGGGAGCGCGAGCAGCGCGAACGAGGTGGTGCTGATGGCGCGGTCGGCCCGCGACCCGGCTCGGTACGCGCTGAACACCCCGAGCGGGATGGCGAACGCCAACGCGAGGATCTGGGCGTAGATCATGAGCTGGAGCGAAACCGGGAGGGCTTGCTTGAGCGTGTCGGTCACGGCGACGTTGGTTGCGTAGTTCCGCCCGAGGTCCCCCCGGGCCACATCGCCGACGTAGTCGAAGTACTGCTCGTACAGCGGCCGATCGAGCCCGAGGTGCTCGCGCACCGCCTGCGCGGCTGCACGGCCCTGCGCGCCGACTTGGTTGGGGACGATCACGTCGACCGGGTCGCCCGGGAGGATCCGGACGAGGAAGAACGTGAACGTGACGACGATCCACAGGACGACGACGAGCTGCACCACTCGCATCGCGACGACCCGCGCCGTGCTCACGCCCTCGCCCCCGCTCTCTCTCGAGCCGTTCTTGCGAATGGGCCGGCCCGCGGATCGGGTCGGCCCAACCGCAACTACTTCTTGGTGAGCCCGAGTACCGGGATCCGGCCGTACACGAACAGCGGCTTGCCGCCACCGTCGGGCAGCTTCGGCAACGTGACCTTGACGTCGGGAGTAGAGGCGATGGTCCAGTCCACGTACCAGACCGGGATCAGACCGACGATCTCGGCAATCCGCTCGTTGACCCCCTTGTAGATGCGCTCAATCTCGTTGATGTCGGAGGCACCGCGACCCTCGTCGAAGAGCGCCTGGAGGTCGGTGTCGGTGATCCGGCCGAAGTTGGTCAGGTATGGCGTGCCCGCTTCCGTGAGCCCGAACCACGAGTAGGTGTCGAAGTCGGGGTGTTGCGAGCCTCCGTGCAAGTTCCGCCAGAGGAAGATGCCGAAGTTGCCGCCCAGCGCCTGGCCGATGAGCGCGGCCTGGTCGACTTGCTGGATGTCGGCGGTCATACCCGCCTTCTCGATCTGCTGGGCGATCGTCTGGGCCTCACGGGCGTTCTCGGTGTCGTTGGTGGTCAGCAACGTCACCGTGATCGGTCCGCTCTCTGCCTCGACCGCCGCGACCGCGGCCTTCGCCTTCTTGAGGTTGAACTTCGGGTACCCGGCGTTCTTCTCGTAGCCCGGGACCTTCCTGTCCATGATGCTGTTGGCCACTTCGAACACGCCCTGGTTCTGGATCTCGTTGATCTCTTCGCGGTTCAACGCGAGAGCGAGTGCCTCACGTGCTTCGGGGTTGTCGAAGGGTGGCTTGGAGGCGTTGACGAAGTAGTAGCGGATCTCACGGAAGCCGGGCTTCTGGGTGAGGAGCTTGAACTGGTTCCCGAGGCCACGAAGCCGCGCGATCTGGATCCCGCTCGACGTGTGCAGCATGTCGAGCTCGCCACCCTCGAGGGCGGTGATGCGCTGCGGCGCGTCGGGCTGCGGGATGAAGGTGATCTGGTCGGCCTTCGGGTAGCCCGGCTGCCAGTAGTCCGGGTTCTTCTCGACGACCAGTCGCTCGTTTTGGAGCCACTCGACGAGCTTGAAGGGGCCGGACCCGATCATGTTCGTCGAGCAGTCCTCGGCGCCGATCTGGGCCGGGGCCATCATGCCGAGGCGCCCAGTCGCGTACAGCGCGCTGGGGTAGTCGTGCACGGATCGCGAGAGCACGACCTTCACCGTGAGGGGGTCGACGACCTCGGTGCTGCTGAAGTACGCGCCGATGAGCGCCGAGAACAGCGGTGCACTCTGGTCCGGGTTCTTGCCCGCGTAGGAGTCGAGGTTCAGCTTGATCGCTTCGGCGTCGACGGGTGTGCCGTCGTGGAAGGTGACGCCCTCGCGGAGCGTGATCGTCCACTCGGTGAAGTCGGCGTTCGGCTCCACCGACTTTGCGAGGTAGGGGACCATCTCGCCCTTGCTGTTCGGCACGACGAGCGTGTCGTAGATCGCCGCCACCACCTGGATGCCCGAGATGGCGAGCTGCGCCGAGGGCAGGCAGAACCCGAGGGAGGTCTCGGCTTCGAGGCCGAAGGTGATCTCGCCGCCACCGGCCTGGCTCGCACGCCGCTCGGGGGCGGCCGCACCAGTCGTGGCGAACGTGGCGCTGATGATCGCCAGCGTGGCAATGGCCGCCGCGAGGCGAGCGAAGCGACGACGAGATGCGTGCGGGTGTGACTCGACCACCATGATTCCCCCAGATGGGCCGGAGCGAGGCTCCGGCGTGGTTACTCGCGAGTACGACGAGGGTGTGACCCCCGTCACGATTGGTCAGCACTCTAGAGGGCGCGCACCCCCTGTCAAACCGCGCCCCGCCTGGCGAAGGCAGTCCATGGCCGGTCCGGGCCAGGTCCGGGCCTCTGCGATGCTGACGCCTATGGGGGTGGTGGCCGAGATTGGGCTCGTGGTGGTGGGCGTACTCCTCATCGGCGCCGTGTTCGACTCGGCCCTGCGCACCTTCGTGCTGCCCCGCGCCGCCCGGACCCCCTTGACCCGCGGGGTGTTCGTGGGTCTGCGGATGGTGTTCGACCTCATTGCCCGCCCGGCGCACACGTACGAGCGCCGCGATCGGGTGATGGCGCTCTATGCCCCGATCGGCCTCCTCGCGCTGGTGGCGGTGTGGGCCGTGATGGTGGTCTCCGGCTTCACGATGATCTTCCGGGTCACCAGCGTCCAAACGTAGGAGCGAGCATTTGAGCTGAGCGGCTCCTCCTTCTTCACGTTAGGCATGGTCTCGCCACCCACGCGCGCCGGCGACTACGTGCTGGTGTTCCTCGAAGCCGCGGCTGGCCTCGGGTTGCTCGCTCTGCTCATCAGCTACTTGCCCACGATCTACAACGCCTTCTCGCGACGAGAGGTGCTGGTGGCGAAGCTTGCGGTCCGCGGTGGAAACCCTCCGTCGGGCGTCGAGATCCTCACCCGTGCGCAAAGCATGCAGCGGTTCAACCTGCTCGACGAGGTCTGGACCGAGTGGCAGACGTGGTTCGCGGAGCTCGAGGAGACGCACACATCGCTGGGCATGCTCAGCTTCTTCCGGTCCCCGCAGCCCGATCGCTCT
>CAMDCC010000216.1 GCA_945889545.1 Bifidobacterium breve
AGGCTCGGATGTCGGTGTCGACAGGGATGGGCTGCTCATTTCGAACCTGTAGGTGCCGGAAATCCATCGCTGACGTTGATTCGGCGGGTGGGCGGGATTGGACGGGGTGGGATTCGTTCGGGTGGGAACGTTCGCGTTCGCGTCTGATGCATTCGGACGCGTTGAATCGGTGCGGCGGTCGTGACCGGCGTCGGGATGCGGGTTAGGCGGCGTGGCGGTATTCGTTGATGAGTCCGCCGCATCGGGCGCGTCGCAGGATCGGCTGACCTCGTTGGATCGCGGCGACGTTGGCGGTGTCCGGGGCGGCTTGATCGAGGGAGCGGTGGGGTCGGTGTTGGTTGTAGTGGTCGATGTAGTCGACGAGTAGAGCGCGGAGTTGGCGTTTGTTCCAGATGATGGTGCGGTCTAGCAACTCGTGTCGCAGTGTTCGGACCCATCGTTCGGCGTACGAGTTGGCCATCGGCGCGCGTGGCGGTGTCGTGATCGCCGAGATGCCGTCGGCTTCGAACACGGCGTCGAACGAGCGGGCGTATTGGCCGGCACCGTCATGGATGATGAACCGGAACCGACGGTCGAGGTTCATCAAGAAGTTCCGGGCGGCCTGGGTGGTCCACGGCCCGGTCGGGTTCGTGGTGATCCCACCGAGATGCACGCAACGCGTCCCGATCTCGATGAAGAACAACACATGGAACCGCCGCAGCGTCGCGCTGTCCACACACGCGAAGTCGGTCGCGAGGATGCCCTTGGCTTGGGTGCGGATGAACTGCGCCCACGTCGGTCCAGTCCGCCCGGGTGCGGGGTCGATCCCGGCGGCTCGCAGGATCGTCCAGACCGTCGACGCGGCGATCCGGTGGCCGAGTCGTGCGAGCTCGCCGTGGATGCGTCGGTAGCCCCAGGTTGGGTTCTCTTCGGCGAGGCGGATCGCGAGCCGGCGGATATGCGCGAGTGTTGGTGGTCGGCCGCGCCTGGTTGCTGGTGGGTAGGTCCAGTGTCGGGTGACGAGGCGGCGATGCCAGCCGATCACCGTCTTGGGTTGCACGATCATCATGATCTGCGGCAACCGTGACCGCGCGAACGCCATTGCTAGGACCGCGAGGATGGTGCGGTCGGAGTCGGTGAAGCGCGGTCGGTTGATTTGGCGTTGCAACACGAGGATCTGGTGGCGCAAGGCGAGGATCTCGGCGTCGCGTTCGTCGCCGGTCGCCAGCAGCCATCGGAGGCGGCCGATAATCAGATGACGGATGGTCGCGGCGAGGTTCATCGGCGCAGAACGTATCGGCCGATCGAGCAGCTCGAAACTCGTGGAACTCAGTGGCGATGGATTTCCGGCACCTACAGGCTTCGCCGCCGACGATCACCAGCGTCCCTTGGGGCGTCAGCGCTCGTCGCAGTCGCGCAAGCTTCGTGTTGCCGCCAATGTCGATGATCAGGTCGTAGCGGCGCGCTCCGTCGGCGAAATCCTCGCGTGTGTAGTCGATGACGTGGTCGGCGCCGAGGGATCGCACGAGTTCCACCTTTGCTGTGCTGCACACCCCCGTGACTTCTGCTCCGAAGGCCTTCGCGAGCTGGACCACATAGGTGCCAACACCTCCCGACGCGCCAACGATCAGCACGTGCTGACCCGCCTCGATGCGCGGCATGCACTCGGACGAGCACCTCGTTCGCAGCTATCGCGGGCGGCTCGACGTTCGCGAGTTGAAGTACCTCCGCCGATCCGTACTTGTCCTGTGTGATCGCCCGCATCGCGCCCCCGTGGTGGCTGCCGCTGGACATTACGCAGCGCCGGAAGTCGATCTCTCTGAAGGCGATGTGGTCATAGGCGGTGAGTGAACAGGTGGTGCACCGACACGGAGCCCGTGTTCACAAGCATTCGTAGAGAGGGCGTCATCGCCACCTCTATCTGGCGCTGACCCAGAGTCTCGACATCTTCGAGGGCGTCCCGGATCCTTGACTGCCCCCGAGCCTCATGGACAAACTCTGCCATCTGATTGCACACACTTGCGCAGGGCCGCGCCGTGCTTTGGGGGGGTTCGATGGCAGCTCGTGCGATCGTTGCCGGTGTGGCGTTGATGTTGTCGTTGGGAGGGCCGCTGTCTGCCACGGCCTTCGGGTCCGCCCACGAGTCCGCGCCGGCCGCTGGTAAGAGCCCAACGGTCAGTGGTCCGGTGACGGGCGTGAAGAAGTTGATGAAGGCTCTCGAAGCGGAGTCGGCGTGCAAGGAGTTCCGCTAAGCGCGCCTCACCGACTCTGGACGTCAGCGAGCCGCGACTACACGGTCCTTCCCGTGAAGGCGGCGAGACGCTGGATCGGCGTGGCGTCGGCGGGGGGTGTGACTTCCGCGCCGAACGCGTCGCCGTTGCGGGCCTCGGGGGCGATGATCATCTGCGCGGCGCCGATGGCGGGCTCGACGACGTCGGCGGGCGGGTCGAACTTCTGGCCAGTTGCCTGCGCGAGATCCCACGCGTGGACCAGCAGGTCGAACTTGGCGATCTCGAGCACCACGGCGCCCGGCACGGTGGCGAAGGGCAAGGTGACATCGCGCTCGAGCGCTCCGGGTGAGTCGACACCCTCGCTGAACGCCTTGACTGCGTTGTCCCATGCGGCGACGGCGTCGTCACCCAACAGGTCGGGCATCGGCCCGTCGAGATCCATCTCGACCGCTTCGCCCTTCAACGCCGCGCCGAACATCATGCCGCCGCCGACCATGTGGTTCATCACGTCACGTGCCGTCCACTTGTTACATGGACTCTGACTGTCGAGCTTGTCGGTCGGCGTGTTCGCGATCAGGTCGCGGATCGCGTTCTTCTGGTACTCGAGCTGCTCGGACGGGGGCATGGGTGCTCCTCTGTGTTTCGGTGGATGCTGGATGGTGTCACCAGTTCGTTCGTTGAACAAACTCGTTGGGGATCACTCGGCGACGAGCAGCTCGTCGATCCGCGCGTTCAGTGCGTCTTGGTCGATGGAGTGCACGTAGATGTCGCCTACGCGATCAGACGGGATCCTCCAGACCAGCCCGCCGGCAGGATTGATGATGGCTGCGCCACCCTGGCCCAGCTCCTCGAAGACGGTCGTGGGGCCGTCGATCGCGTACAGCAACGTTGGTGCATCCCAGTTGCCGTCGCCCGGCTCCTCGCAGCCGAACAGCGCCTCGTAGGCGACGCGCATCGGGTGCTTGGCGTCGACCGTCGTGCACAACGTTCCGCCGACGCGGGCTGCGATCCCAGGTTGGCCGTCGACCCATGTCATCGGTGTGGGCCATCCCTCGCCGCTCAATACCTCGGTTGCGGCAGCAAGGTCGATCTTCTGGTTCGTGTACGCCGGCGCCTTCTCGGTGCTCGGGAAGAACCCGTCCTCGATGACCAACCGCTCCACCTTCTTGGTGATCAGCTTTCGCCCGTCGAGCTTGCTTCCCTGACCAGGTTTCGAGTTCAGCAAGCCAGCGAGGTTCGTGTAGCCGCCGATCGAGACGATCGTGACGCTGTGATCGGGCGACTTCGCGAGGAGCTTGCGGTACAGGACCACCGCGTCGGGGACGTCGCTGCTGTCCTTCACGGAATGGGGGAGCTGACTGACCAGCGCGTCGGTGTAGCCGTGATCGAACGTGTCGGCGTCGCTGCCGGCCATGGCGCCGAGTGGGATCTTCGGGTTGCCGTACCCGGTGTTGACTGCGTCGAGCGCCGCGACCGCGATGTCGTTCGGAACGTCGGACACGATGCCGAGGAGCTGAAGTTTCCCCTGGTTGCGCAGGACATTCGCGATACCGATGGTGCTGACGTCGTCCCACCACTTCGAGAGGTCGGTGTCGATGATGATGCGCGGACCATCGTTCGCCTTCTTGGCCGCGAACCCCGCCGCCGGCAACACGGCGACTGTCGTGATGACTGCGAGGATCGTGACCGCGGTCAGTCGCACCGATCCGCGTCCAGAGCGCACTCGCTCCGTCGTCACCATTGGATTCCCCCCAAGAGCTCGGTGCTTCTCGTGGACCATCGTGCCACGGACCTGATGGCTACGCTCCCCGGCATCGAATTCGCGCAGTTCGACCCGAAGACCGCACAGCACATGGCCCGCGACGACGCCGCGTCGACGAGCGGCATCACCGCGTATCTGGGAGTTCGGCACGCAGAAGTCGGCGCGGGCATCTTACGGGCCGAGGTCGACGTGCGCGACGAGCTCCTGAACCCCGCCGGCAACCTGCACGGGGGAGTGATCGCTGCGCTGTGCGACCACGTGCTCGGTGCGGTCTGCTACCCGGTGATCGCGAAGGGCTCGTGGGCGGCTACCACCGAGTTCAAGCTGAACTACTTGGCGCCTGTCACCACCGGGACATTGACGGCCACCGCTCAGATCGAGGCACTCACCAAGCGCACGGCAGTTGTGCGCATCGATGTTGTCAACGAGGGCCGTACGGTCTGCCTCGCGCAAGGCACCGTGCTCATCATGGCGCCGCGACCGGCGGCATAGTGCTCAGCGCCCGCGTCGTCACGGTTTCGGCGCTCATCGGCCTTGCCGTCGTCCTCGCCGCGCCCCGGCTCGGCGCGGTTGTCGACGGCGACCCGGCCGATATCCGTGAGTACCCGTGGACCGTCGCGTTGGTGGAGCCCGGGCAGGCGCCGATCAACGGGCAGTTCTGCGGCGGATCACTGATTGCTGCCGATTGGGTTCTTACGGCCGCACACTGCGTGTCGGGAAACCGGGGTCGCGTCTTTGCTCCGGAGCGCGTCGACGTCTTGCTCGGTCGCGCCGACCTCGATCGCCGAGGAGGCCAGCGGGTTCACGTCATCGACGTGCAGATCCATCCTGACCGCGTCGATCCCGACCTCGACATCGATATCGCGCTCATCCGACTCGCTCGCCCGGTGGACGTGCTCCCCGTGTTTCTCCCCGACGGAAGCGCCCCGACCCTCGCACCGGGGACCGAAGCGCGGGTCCTGGGCTGGGGCGTAACGCGGCGTGGCAATGATCGCCAAGTCGACCGCGGGTACTCCTCAGAGGAGCTGTTGGTCACGTCGGTGCCGATCATCGAGGATCGGATGTGTGAGCGGGCTACCGACGCCGATGCCATCGGCGCTCGCGGGTTCGAGCTGTGCGCGGGCGGCATGACCGCGCGCGGTGGCGACTCATGTCTGGGCGACAGCGGCGGCCCGCTGGTCGTGGCGATCCGATTCGGGTTCGTGCAGGTCGGGGTGGTCGCCTGGTCCGCGAAGGGCTGCGGCTTGAAGCACAACCCGGGTGTGTACACGCGCGTGACCAGCGCGCTCGAGTGGATCCACGCGACCATCGGCTCGTAGCTCACGGCACGTAGTCGCACGGTCGCGAGGTGTTTCGGCTCAGGCGTGGCAGCTGCCGCTCGAGGTCGACGGCGGCACGTCGAGTGCAGGGTTGCGATCGAAGAAGCCGACGGGCTGGAGCAGGAAGCCGGTGT
>CAMDCC010000217.1 GCA_945889545.1 Bifidobacterium breve
TCGCCGATGGCGCCGGTACGCGCGTTGCGATCGACACGGAACTCAATGTGACCGGCAAGGTCGCACAGTTCGGTCGCGGCGTGATGGCTGATGTGAGCTCCAAGCTGCTCGGTCAGTTCGTGACATGCCTCGAGACGACTGTGCTGGCGAGTCCCGACGCGGGCGCCCCGGTGGCCTCTCCGGCCAGTGTGGAGGCGCCGCCGTCGAGTGCGCCCTCGAGCAACCCCTCGCCTCAAGTCCGTACGATCGATGCGCCGGAGGCCGAAGCACTCGACCTCATGAAAGTGGCCGGTGGCGCGGTGGCCAAGCGGGTCGTGCCGGCCGTGGCGGTTGCTGCTGTGGTCATCGGCCTCATCGTCTGGCTCGTTATCCGCTGAGTCTGCAATCCGCTTTGGGCCCCTGGGTCCACCACTCCTGAGTTCTTGGGTCCACCAATCTTGGGGCGTCGGCCCGTAGGATCGAACCCATGTTCGATGAGGCCGGGCCAGTGCTCGGGATCGACCCGGGCCTCTCACGCTGCGGGTATGGGGCAGTTCGCCCCGGTGGTGGCGAGCTCACCGCGGTGACGTTCGGCGTGCTCGAGACCCCGACGACCGATGAGCTGCCGGATCGGCTCGCCACACTCGAGGCCGCGCTCACCCAGTTGGTAGCGGAAGTGGCACCCAGCGCGATGGCCGTCGAGCGGGTGCTCTTCCAAGCGAACGTACGAACCGCGATCTCGGTCGGACAGGTCAGTGGCCTCGCGCTCGCCGTCGCCTCGCGCGCTGGTGTCCCGGTCACGCACTACAGCCCGAACGAAGTGAAGCTCGCTGTCACGGGATATGGCGCGGCCGACAAGGCCCAGGTGCAAGAGATGGTGCAGCGCCTGCTCGGTCTCGATGCCACCCCCAAGCCCGACGCCGCCGACGCGCTCGCGCTCGCGCTCTGCCACGGGTCGTCGGCCCGCACGCGCCGGATCGCGACCACCCAACCACCTGGGCGCGGTCTCGAACGAGCAGTCGCTGCGGCCCTTGCACGGGAGGGCGCCCGGTGATCGGCTCCTTGCGGGGCGAGGTGATCGAACGCACGCCGGGCGGGGAAGTAGTGCTCGAAGTTGGTGGCGTCGGCTACCGGCTGCTCGTGCCGCTCGGCTCGCTCGAGCTGCTCAGTCCCGGCCAAGCCGCGTTCGTGCACACACACCTGCACGTGCGCGACGACGCGATGCTTCTGTACGCGTTCTGCACGCGGGAGGAACGCGACACGTTCGAGGTGCTGATCGGCGCACCCGGCGTCGGGCCCAAGTTGGCGCTGGCGATCCTGTCGGTCCATTCGCCGGCGTCATTGCGTCGCGCACTGCTCGACGACGACCTCGACGCACTCACCCTCGTTCCTGGTGTGGGCAAGCGCACCGCACAGCGCCTCTTCATCGACCTGCACGCGAGGCTTGAAGTGCCGGATGTGGTCTCGGTGTCCGACGGCTCCGTTCGTCCCGCGGCTCGCACCGAAGTACGCGAAGCGCTCGCGGGGCTCGGCTACGGACCCGAAGAGGTTCGCGAGGTTCTGGCCCGCCTTCCGGAGGAAGGTGCGGTCGAGGATCTGCTGCGTGATGCGCTTCGACACCTCGCGGGTGCCCGAGCCTGAATGTTGAGCGCCTGAATGTTGAGCGCCTGAGTGGCCGACCCCGCGCGCGACGAGTTGATGTCGGCGAGTGCCGATCCCGCGGAGCGGGCCGAGGAGACGACGCTCCGACCTCGCCGGCTCCCGGAGTTCATCGGCCAGCCCCGACTCAAGGAACACCTCGAGATCATGCTGACTGCCGCGGCGCAGCGCGGCCAAGCGGTCGACCACTTGCTGTTCGCGGGCGCTCCCGGACTCGGCAAGACCACGCTTGCGTGCATCGTCGCGGCCGAGCTCGACGTGGGCCTGCGCATCACGAGCGGCCCGGCGCTGGAGCGCGCGGGCGACCTTGCCGCGATCCTCACCAACCTCGACGACGGCGACGTGTTGTTCATCGACGAGATCCATCGCTTGCCGCGCGCAGTGGAGGAAGTGCTCTACCCGGCGATGGAGGACTTCCAGCTCGACATCGTGATCGGCAAGGGCCCGTCGGCACGATCGATCCGACTCGACCTCCCGCGTTTCACGCTCGTCGGTGCCACCACGCGCAGCGGCATGATCACCGGCCCGCTGCGCGACCGTTTCGGGTTTCTCGCGCGGCTCGACTACTACGAGACCGAAGACCTGATAGCGATCCTCATTCGTTCGGCGGAGATCCTCGGCGTGCCCTTGCACGCTGATGGCGCGTCGGAGATCGGACGCCGAGCGCGCGGTACGCCGCGCATCGCCAACCGGCTGCTCAAACGGGTGCGGGACTACGCGGAGGTGCGCAGCGACGGCGAGATCGACGTCGAGACCGCGCGTGCTGCGTTGGCCCTCTTCGAGGTCGACGATCTCGGACTCGACAAGGTTGACCGCGCCATCCTCCACGCTTTGTGCGTTACGTTCGCCGGTCAGCCGGTAGGGCTCAGCACCGTCGCGGTCGCGGTTGCCGAAGAGCCGGAGACCGTTGAAGACGTGTACGAGCCGTTCCTCTTGAAGCAAGGACTCATCCGCCGCACGCCACGCGGGCGTGTAGCGACCCCGGCCGGTTACGCACATCTCGGGCTTGCCGCACCCGCAGCCGTCGCGAGCCTCTTCGACCGCGACTGATCCATCGTCATTCGGGACCGCTACGATCCCGGGACTCCCGGGGAGCAAGGTGCATGGAATTCGCGATCGGCTGGTTTGTCCTGTTGGCAGTGGGCTTCTTCTTTTTGATCGTCCGCCCGCAACGCCGACAGGTCGCCGCGCACCGTGCGTTGGTGGAGAGCCTCGGTGTCGGTGATGAGGTGATCACTGCCGGCGGCGTGTACGGGACGATTCGCGCGCTGCGAGATGATGTGATCGAGCTCGAAGTGGCTGACGGCGTGGTGATCCGCCTCGCGCGAGCGGCGATTGCCCGGCCGGCCAGATCCATGGACACCACGAACGACGGCGCCGATGGTGCCGACGGCGAGGTCATCTGACCGGTGACGCCGCGACGACTGAAGACCCACCTCATCGCATCGCTCCTCGTGGTTGTTGCGGCCGTCGGCGGAACGCTGGCTTCGGGTGAGGAACCTGTGCTCGGACTCGATCTGCAAGGCGGCATCTCGATCGTGTACCAGGCGGTCGGCAAGGTGAAGCCCGGTGCTCTCGACGTGACCCGCGACATCATCGACGAACGGGTCAACAGCCTCGGTGTGGCCGAGCCCGAGATCAGCCGGCAAGGGCGCACGATCTCGGTCGACCTGCCCGGGGTCAAGAACCGTGATCAGGCCGCGCGCATCGTTGGCCAGACTGGCGAGCTGCGTTTCCGCTCCGTGCTGGCCGACGTCGGCCCGTTGAACGCGGCGTCGCGCATGACCACCACCACCACCACCACGGCGCCCGCAGGTACCGGGCCCACGACCACCGCTCCGCCGTCTACGACCACGACGGCGCCAGCCAGCGGCGACGCAGCGAAAGTCGCGGTGGCGTCGTGTGATGCCAGTGCAGTCTTCACCCTGCTCACCGACGGCACGCGCGTTCCCGCGACCACTCGCGCGGACGACACCCGCGAGGCGTGCGTTGTGCTCCCCGAGCGCAACAGCAACAACCGGCTCTACCTGGGCCCGACCGAGCTCACCGGCAACGTGGTGGGCAACGCGAAGGCAGAGTTCCAGCCCGGAAGCGGTTGGGCAGTCTCGATCAACTTCACGGGCGAAGGATCCGCGCAGTGGGACGCGATGGCCGGCAAGTACTTCCAGCAGCGGGTCGCCATCGTGTTGGACGGTGTTGTGCAATCGGCGCCCACCATCCAGCCGAACAACGCCTCGTTCGAGTCCTTCGGTGGTACTGCGGTGGTCTCGGGTGACTTCGAGCAGGACGAAGCCGAAGAGCTCGCCAAGGTCGTCAACTACGGCGCCTTGCCGGTGGAGCTCGAGAAGCTCACAACCAGCGACGTGTCGCCGAGCCTTGGTCGTGATCAGCTCGACGCGGGCATCGCGGCCGGCGCCGTGGGCCTCCTCCTCGTTGCGCTCTACATGCTCGTCTACTACCGACTCCTCGGTGCGGTCGTCGTTGCCGGGCTCATCCTCACCGCGGCCTTCACGTACGCGTTGATCACGTTCCTTGGCCAGACGATCGGGCTCGCGCTCACGCTCGCCGGCGTGACCGGGCTCATCGTGTCGATCGGCATCACGGTCGACTCGTACGTCGTGTACTTCGAACGATTGAAAGACGAGGTGCGATCAGGCAAGACCGTGCGGTCTTCGGTCGACCGCGGCTTCACGCGTTCGTTCAAGACGATCGTTGCCGCCGACTCGGTCTCCCTGATTGGTGCATTGGCCCTGTACTTCATCGCAGTGGGTTCAGTGCGAGGTTTCGCCTTCTTCCTCGGTGTCTCGGCGCTGCTCGATCTTGCGGTGGCGTACTTCTTCATGCATCCCGTCGTGTCGCTCATGGCCCGGCGGCCTTCGCTCGTGCGCATGCGGAAGGTCGGGATCGCATCGGGCCTCGACGCGCCTGAGGTGACCACATGACGTCGCCCGTGATCACGACACGTAATGGCTTCATGCAGACGCTGCGCGACATGTACCACGAGCGCACGCGGTTCGACTTCGTCGGGAAGACCTGGCTCTGGCTCCTGATCTCGGGAACAGCAATCATCGTCTCGGTGGTCGCGTTGGCGCTCTCGGGCCTCAACCTCGGGATCGACTTCGAGGGTGGTACACAGTGGCAGTTCACCGTGGCCTCGGGCACGGCTTCGGCCGGTGACGTGCGGGAAGTCATGGCCGATGCGGGGATCACCGACGCGAAGATCCTGATCCTGGGCGATGACGAGGTCCGCGTGCAGGCCGGCGATCTGGCGGGCGCCACCCCACGCGAGGTGCGCGAGGTGTTGGCCGAGTACGGGGGCATCACCGCACCCGACGTGTCGCTCAGCGACGTCGGTCCAACGTGGGGCGATCGAGTCAGCTCGAAAGCATTGACCGCGCTGGTGGTCTTCTTCGCGCTGATCGCGCTGTACCTCACCATGCGATTCGAATGGAAGATGGCACTGTCGGCCATCATCGCGGTGGTCCACGACATCCTGATCACCGTCGGTGTCTACGCCGTCTTGGGATTCGAGGTCACCCCGGCGACGGTGATCGCATTCCTCACGATCCTCGGGTTCTCTCTCTACGACACCGTCGTGGTGTTCGACAAGATCCGAGAGAACACGCCGTCACTCGGTGCCGAGCGTGGCGACACGTACTCCAGCATGGTGAACCGATCGATGAACTCGGTCCTCATGCGTTCGCTGAACACCTCGTTCGTAGCGCTGCTGCCCGTTGCATCGTTGCTCGTCGTGGGAAGCGG
>CAMDCC010000218.1 GCA_945889545.1 Bifidobacterium breve
CGTGCGCACGCCGATGCCGTCAGTGCCACCGCCACTGCGGCGAGCCCGATCCTGCCGATCCCACTGTGCCTCTGCATGTGCTGGTTCCTCCCGCTTCCAGTGCCAGCTCTGTCTTCGACCACAACGTCGCATTGACGGCCCGTGGAACCCAGGGTCGAAGGTCCCGGTTCGGTGGGCCGAACGACGGGGCTTCGTCAGCCGCCGTCGAGCGCTTGGAAGAGGTCCCAGGTTCCTGGGACGCCCTTCAGCTCTCGGGAGCCCTTCGCCGCGAACGTGACTGGTTGCCCGGCGAGGGCAGCAACGACTGACGCGGTGACGAACACCTCCTGTGCGCCGGCCGCAGCCATGACCCGGGCTGCGATGTTCACCGCGAGCCCGGAGACATCGGTGCCACGGCGGTCGATGTCACCCACGTGAATGCCCACGCGCACCGCCAGACCTTCGGTCGCGAGCTGGTCGCAAAGCTGCGCACCCGCATAGACGGCGGTACCGGCCGACGGGAACAGCGCGAGCACGCCGTCGCCGGTCGTCTTCACGACGGTGCCACCGCTGCGACCCACGGTGCGGCGAATCGCGGTGTCGTGGCGGTCGAGCAGAACCTTCCAATGTGCGTCACCTAACGACGCGGCGCGTGCGGTCGAGTCGACGAGATCGGTGAACATCACGGCAGCCAGTAGGCGCTCGGGCGGCGGGAGTCGGTGTTCGCCAACCACGAAGTCGGCGATCTCGGCGACCAGCGCATCGACTTCACCGACAAAGGGGAAGTGGTCGTGGCCGTCAAGCTCGACCACCGTCACGTTCGGCGTCTGCAGTCCCTCGAAGCTGAACAGGTTGTCGCTGGTCACCCACTCGTTGTCGCGACGGTGGAGCACGAGAATCGGTGCGGCCACCGCGTCAAAGAGATGTTCGCTCGGACGTGACTTGAGGACGGATGCCCAGATCCGTTGTGCGGTCGCCGGACTGGCCCCGGTACGGCCCGCTCGTGCATACCACTCGAGGAACGCTGGATCCGATGCTCGCGACGACGCCACCCAATCAAAGACGTTGGCCTCACCAGAGAGGATGCCGGTGACCATCTCAACCCGTCGTTGTGCGAAGGCGTCCCATCGGTCGTCGGCCGCGACCAACGGTTCATAGAGCACGAGCGAGCGAACTCGATCGGGATGCCGCGCCGCATACCGCGTGGCCACACCGAATCCGTCTCAGGCGAAGACGGTCACCTCGACAGCACCCGCGGCTTCGATAACCGCGACAAGGTCCTCGGTCCACTGCTCAGGGATCGCTCGCTCCCAATCAGTGATGGGATCGGAGAGACCGATCCCGCGACGGTCGAACACGATCACCCGGCCGAGCGTGCGCAAGCCGTCGAACATCCTCACAAAGCCGGGCTCGTCCTCGAAGAGCTCGAGCGGGATGATGCCGCCCGACACCACGACGATGTCGTGGTCGGCGTCGACCCCGGAACCAGCGTCGAGCACCTGATACGCAACGTGGGTGCCGTCGGCGGCGCGTGCGTATTGGATGTCGCTCACGGCCGCAGTCTCGCGCCGGAGTACTCCGGCCGGGATGGCCTCGGCTACGGGAGCAGCACCGCTTCGCACCAGCGCATGAGTGGGACATCGTCGAGAGCGAACGACCAGTAGGCAGCAAGCCACCGTTGTGCCGGCTCGAAAAGATCGTGAAGACCCACGTTCCGAAGCCAGCCCATTGCAACTTCCACGTCACGCGGCGTGGTGACACCCGAGATCTCCAGTGAGGCGAGATAGACCGCCGCCGACACCGGATCGAGGCGACGATCACCCACCACACTCGTCACGCCGATGTCGAGCACAGCGGTGATCGAGCCGTCGAGCGAGAGCATGTTGCCGGCGAACGCATCGAGGTGGACGAACGCCGGGCTCTCGGTGTCGGGGAGGGCAGCCGCGAGCGCGCTCGCGTCGACGCCCTGAAGCGCCGGCGACGAGATCCGCAGGCTCCACGCGGCGCGTGCTTCGAGGAATGCCGGCCAGGTAGACGTACGGATCGCGTGGTCGTCGATCAGGTCGCCGTATTAGTCGCGGGGTTCTAGGTGCAGGTCGCCGAGTGCGGCGGCGGCGTCGAGATGCGCTTCGACCAGCCGATCGCGGTCTGGCCCGTCGAGCGATCGCAACGCGTCGATGACCGAGACACCCGAGAGCCGCTGTTCGATCGCGTAAGTGATCCCCTCGATCTCGCTGACTCCCAGCACTTCGGGAAGCGCGAACGGCGCGCCCTCGAGCACCAGCTCGTCCACCAGCTCCTGTCGTTCGAGGATGTGCGCCGGATCGCACGGCTTATGGAGCACCCGCACCACGCGCTCGGCGTCGAGTGCGTACATCGACGCTTCACCACCGCGTCCGAGCAGCGCATCAGGATGTACCCCGAGGGAGTCGAGCACCGCGCGGCCGCTCGGTTGGCCGATCGTGAGATCGGATGGGTCGGTGGTCACTCCTCGCTCACCAGATCGAACGCGGGCGGGTACACCACTCGCCCTCGGATCGACGGGGCGTACTTGGCCAAGCGGAGTACCTGCGCGGCTTCCGGGGGCGCCCACGACGGCAGCGTGATGTGGATGCCAAGCGGAACCGACGGCTCAAAGCCGAAGCGCGGGTAGTACAGCGGACTGCCTTCGAGCACCACGAACGGCTCGCCATGAACATCGGCCCGTGCGGTGACATCGCGGACCAGTGCCGAGCCGATGCCGTTGTTCTGATGTTCCGGCATCACGGCGAGTGGCGAGAGGTTTGCGATCTCACGCGACGTCCCGTCGTCGTCGAGGGCCACATAGCTGATCATCACGTGGCCAACGATCTGCTCGTCGACCTGGGCAACGAGCGAAAGCTCCGGAATGAAGTTGGTAGACGCCCGGAGCGCGGCAACAAGGTCGGCGTGCTCCGGAGAGTTGAACGCTGCGGTAACGACGGCGCTGATCGCGTCCTGGTCGCCGGGCTCCTCGGCGCGAATCGTTGCCGTCATTGCTGCCTACGCCAGTTCGATGAGGGGGAGCATCTCGTCGTCGAAGTAGTCGAGGATGCCCTCCGGCATGAGCAGCGCACGGTCGGGGGCAAGGCTACGTACGAACTCCACGTCGTGGCTCACCACGATCATCGTGCCCGGCCACGACGCGAGCGCTTCGCCGGTTGCCGTGCGTGCCATCGGGTCGAGGTTGTTCGTGGGCTCATCGAGGAGCAGCAGGTTGTGTTGGCCGCCGACGAGCTGGCAGAGCGCGAGTTTCGTCTTCTCACCGCCCGAGAGCGTGGCTGCGTCCTGGAACGCCTTCGCTCCGCTCAGCGCGAACATGCCCAGCAGCGCACGAAGTTTGTCGTCGCCAAGACCGACCGCATCGCGCATGTGCTCGAGCACGGTGCGGCCGGCCTGGATGCCCTCGTGCTCCTGGGCGTAATAGCCGAGCGACACGTTGGTGCCGAGCACGACCTCACCGAGGTCGGCTTCGATGCGCTCGGCGAGCACCTTCAGAAGCGTGGTCTTGCCCGCGCCGTTGAGACCCATGACGAGGAGGCGCTCACCGCGACCGACATCGAAGTTCACGTCGGAGAACACGTCGAGTGCGCCGAACGCCTTCCACAGGCCGGTGGCGGTGAGCGTGGTGCGCGCGCTGCGCGGCGGCTCGGGAAAGCGCAGGTTGAGCTTGCGCTTCTTCGTCGGCGCCTCCACCCGGTCGCTGGTCATCCGCTTCACGCGTGAGTCGAGGCTTTTGGCTTGACGGGCGCGCTTCACGGTCTGGCCGCGCATCGTGTTGGCGAGCGTGGAGAGGCGGGCGATCTCGGCGTCTTGGCGCACGCGCAGCTTGCGCAGACGCAGTTCGTCCTGGTCGCGCGCCGTCAGGTACTCGGAGTACGTGCCCTTGTACTCCACGAGGTTGCCGGCGCCTTCTTCGGACTCGCGGTCGATGTGGATCACGCGTGTGATGGCGTCGTCGAGGAGGTCGAGGTCGTGGCTCACCACCACGAGCGCGCCGCGGTAGGAGCGCAGGAGCTTGAGGAGCCAGTTGCGGGCGTCGGCGTCGAGGTGGTTCGTGGGCTCGTCGAGGAGGAGCACCTCGCTGCCAGTAAAGAGGATGCGCACGAGCTCGAGACGACGCCGTTCACCACCCGAGAGCGCACCGAGGTGCAGATCGAGACGATCGTCGCCGAGCCCCACACCTGCGGCGAGTCGACGCACTTCCGACTCCGCGCTGTACCCGCCGGCAGCCTCGAACTTCTCCTGAAGGTGGGAGTAGTGGTTGACGTTGGCCGACGAAGGGTCGCTCTCGAGCCCGATGCGCGCTTTCTCGAGCTCGTCTTGCAGCGCAGCCAACCCGTGCCCTTCGAGCACATGGGCGAGACACGAGACGTCGTCAGGGACCGCATCACTGCGCGGGTCCTGCGAGAGGTATCCGGTCTCCGCCGGGCGTTGCACCAGCCCCGCCTTGGGCTGCGCGGCCCCACCCAGCACCCGCAAGAGCGTGGTCTTGCCGGCGCCGTTGCGCCCGACGAGCCCGACCTTCTCCCCTGCCCGCACCTGGAGATCCACCCCGTCGACGATCGTCTTCGCGCCGATCTCGACAACGAGGTTCCGAACGATGAGCACGACAGGATTCCTTCGGGCGGCGAGGGGAGGGGAACGTCACCGAACGCGTCACGAAAGGACGCATCGACGATTGACGTCATTCTCCCACGCGTGCCCGAAGGAACTCGCACGCAATTCGTGCGTTCAGGCCCCCGATAACGCGTGTCGCACGGCGTTCACCAGGGATGTACTCGTGGCAGGCATGGGGACGATGGTGAACCCTTCGAGGAGATCCGCGTGCTTCTCCAGGACGGGGGTCGGCACCTCGACGACGACCGGCGTGTCGGGGTGGACCTCTCGGATTCCCCGGAGCACCGCGGCCTGGTCGGCCCGGTCCAAGTTGAGGCTGTGTACCACGACATCGGCGCCCTCCACCAGCGAGCACTTGCCCTGTGTGACGAGCGGGCACCGGTGGCGGCGTAGGTGGTCGGGACCGCCGCAGTACTGCACATCGAATGCTTCGTCGGTCAGCAGCTTCTGCATCGCGTATCCCGTGGCCGGGTCCGAGTTCTCCACCAGCACACGGGCGCGCCAATCCATGCGACCCGGCCAACCACGCTCGTTGTCCGCCATGACCGATCCCCTTTCGCGGGTGTTCTCCCACCACTGTTCGCCCTGTGGACGGGTCAAGGACAGAGTCCAAGGTCCCAAGATCGGGTCCCAAGATCGGGTCCCAAGATCGGGTCCCAAGATCGGGTCCCAAGATCGGGTCCTAAGATCGGGTCCCAAGATCGGGTCCCAAGATCGGGTCCCAAGATGGGTT
>CAMDCC010000219.1 GCA_945889545.1 Bifidobacterium breve
GGGCACCTGCGTCAACCCAACCGAGGGCAAACCTGTGAGCGCGGGCACGCATCATCCCGGCGTGGAGGTCGGCGACGTGATCGCGCTCGCGATGTCGCAGATCCTCCCCGACCGATGCGCGCCGCAGACCTACAAGTACGGCGCACCGCGCCAGATGTGGGGCGACCTCGACCCGCGTAGCGGCAAAGCGTTCTTCGATCATGGCGGCGAGGTGAACGCCGGCTGGGTCAACGCAGTCAAGGGTGTCGACGGCTGGGGCGCGCTCGTTGCGTCGAACGGCAACCTCATCAAGGCATCGGCCGAGATCAACGAGGCGTTGTTCCCGCACATTCTGCGCGACCGCGACTACCTCACCGACTCCGGCGGCGCCGGCAAGTGGCGCGGCGGCCTCGGCAGCCACTTCGTGAAAGAGGTGCGCACGCCCACGTCGGTCAATCAGTACGTGGTGAACCAACACCACCTCCACCCGGGGATCGCCGGCGGTGAGCCCGGCTCACCCGACTCGTGCGTGATCAGCGCGGGCACCGAGCGCGAAGTAAAGGTTGCGCCGACGGTTGCCGGCGCACAGATGGAGACCGGCGACCAGCTCGTCTACGAGTTCGGTGGCGGCGGCGGCTGGGGTAATGCGTTCGAGCGCGACCCCGAAGCGGTGCTCGATGATGTGTGGGACGAGTACGTGTCGATTGCAGCCGCCCGCGACGAGTACGGCGTCGTCATCACCGGCAACCTCGAGGACATGACCCTCGCCCTCGACACCGACGCCACCACCAAGCTCCGCGCCGAGAAGCGGCGGTGAACCCCATGTTTTGGCGTCAGTTGACCCGAATTCTTCAGGCAAAGTGACGCCAAAACCCGGGCTTCGCATCGGTATCGACGTTGGGGGGACGTTCACGGACCTCGTGGCGTTGCGGCCCGACGGGTCGGTGCTGTTGGAGAAGACGCCGACGACGCCAGCCGATCAGTCCGATGGGGTGATGGCCGGGTTGCAACGGCTCGCCGAGGCCGAAGGTCTCGAGTCGGCCCAGGCGCTGCTCGCGGCGACGGAGTCGATCGTGCACGGCACGACCACGGGCGACAACACCATGATCCAGATGACGGGCGCGCCCACGGGCTTGATCGTGACGCACGGCTTCCGCGACGAGATCGAGCTGCGGCGTTGCTACAAGGAGGACATCTGGGATCCTTCGTATCCCGCGCCGGAACCCATCGCCAAGCGCCGCGTCCGTCTCGAAGTGGCCGAGCGCATGACCGCCGAGGGCGAGGTCGATACTCCGCTCGATGAAGACGCGGTCCGGCATGCGGCGCAACGACTGCGCAAGTTCGGGGTCACGTCGATCGCAGTGGTGTTCCTTCACTCCTATTTGAACGCCACGCACGAGCTCCGTGCGCGAGAGCTCATTCTCGAGGAGTATCCCGACGTCGAGCTGATCTCGCTGTCGCACGAGGTCTACCCGAAGCCTCCTGAGTTCGAACGCACGTCCACCACCCTCGTGAACGCGTACGTCGGACCACCAATCGTTCGCTACCTCGGGCGACTCGAATCACGGCTGCGCGACGCGGGATACGAACGCGAGCTCCTGATCGCCACATCGGCGGGCGGGGTCGCCACGCCCGCCGCGATCGGTCGCCGCGCAGTGGCCACGATCGGCTCGGGTCCGACCGGTGGCGTGGTCGCTGCGGCGCGCGCCGCGACCGAGGCCGGACTCGGCGACGTCGTGAGCGTCGACATGGGCGGCACCAGCTACGACGTGTGCCTCATCCGCGACCATCGCCCCGAGCTCAAGAGCGACTGGAACTGGCGTCACCGGTACTGCATCTCGGTACCGATGGTCGACATCCATGCCGTTGGCGCCGGCGGTGGGTCGATCGCGCGCGTCGAGGCCGGCGCGCTGCACGTCGGGCCGGAGTCGGCAGGCAGCGAGCCGGGACCGGTCTGCTACGGACGCGGAGGCACCGAGCCCACCGTGACGGACGCCGATCTCGTGCTCGGCCGACTCGACCCCGCCGGCTTCTGGGGCGGACGCGCCGCGCTCGATGCCGACAGCGCGCACGTGGCACTCGAGCGGCTCGGCAAGGAGCTGGGGCTCGACGCCGAAGACGCCGCACTCGCGGTGGCGCGCATCGTCGATGCACACATGACCGATGCGATCCGGCGCGTGCTGTCCCTCGCCGGCGCCGACCCGCGCCGCCTCGACCTGTGCGCGTTCGGGGGCATGGGTGGGGTGCACGCAACAACCCAAGCAGCCACGCTCGACATGTTGCACGTGCTCCTCCCCCGCGCCGCGTCTGGCTTCTCTGCGCTCGGGCTGGTCTCGGCTGACCATGTGGTCGACGCCACTCGGAGCGCGTTGAGCAACTGGCGCGAGGTCGATCTCTCCCGGATCAACGCGCTCGCCGACGACCTCGAAGCCACCGCACGCAGCGAATTGAGTGCCGCGGGAGTGCCCGACGCACGCGTCCGCCTCGAATGGGTGCTCAACCTCGTGTACCCCGGGCAGACGTTCGACAACGCGATCCTGCTCCCGCGCACCGCTGGGAGCCCGATCTCGATGGACGACGTGCAGGCCTGCGTCGACGAGTTCCACCGCCGCAACGAGGAGGCCCGGCTTATCGAGGCTCGCTCACAAGAGCCGATGGTGCGCGGAGTGCGTCTCATCGCGACGGGCGAGGTGGATCAACCGGCGCGGGTCTCCCTCGAACCGTCGACGAAAGCGGCCGAGTCGATCGGCCGACGGCGCGTGCACACCGGCGACGCCGCGCACGACACACCCGTATACGACGGCGAGACGCTGCGCCCCGGGCCACCAATCGCCGGACCGGCCATCGTGCAGTACCCGTTCACCACGCTCGTACTGCGCCCCGGCGACGCCGCGACGGTCCTCGCGAGCGGCGATGTCCTCGTAGAGATCGGCTAGATACGCGGGACCTCGTACAAGAGGTCGTCGCCGAACTTCCCGAGGAACTTCAGCGGCTCCGCTCGATCGGGGTTGAGCAAGTCGCTCCACGGGCCATCCGTCACCGTCGGATGCACCACCACGAAGCGCACGTGCAATCGGCGGAGCAGTTGCAACGCGTCGGCGTCGGGCAATGAGAGCAACCTGCGCGAATGCCGGAAGTACGACGGCGGTGCGAACCCGGAAAGCCCGTTGAGCGTTCCTCGGTGGTGCTCCGTGGCCCCCAGGATGTTCCCTGGCTGCTCGAAGTACGTGAGGTCGATCGTGTTGCCGCCCTCGTTGACCGGGAGATAGACCACGGCACCCTTTTCGGGCCGCGCCGCGAGTTCGACATCGACCGGTTTGGGACGCACTGTCGGGTACTCCCCCCACCCGACGAAGCCCTCCGCGATCAACAGCACGACCGCGACCGCTCCGACGACTACCGACGCGGATCGTGCTGACACACGCGATCGCAGCCAGCCCGCGACCGCGATCGCACCCAAACCCACAAGGAGACCGAGGCCCACGAGTGCGATCAGCCACGCACGACCCGTCGTGCGCAGCGCATTGAATGGTGGACCCAGCTCGTAGAGGAGCCGATACGGGGCGTACTGGCGCACACCGGTTGATGCGGTGCCTATCGCCAGCACCGTGCCGACCGCGGTCAAGACAAGACCGACGTTCGCGGCGCGACGACGCTTGCCCACCGAGCGCAGGCCGTAGACGCACCCGATCGCGCCGAGCACAAGGATGGTGACCCCGGGAAACGTGACGTTCTGCTTTTCGCCCGGCTCGAAGCCGAGCAGATCACCCCACACGACCACGTCGGGGTGTGTCGCGAAGAAGTTGGCGCCCTGCGGGCCAACCTCCGAGAGCGGGCGGCGATAGCCGGGCTCGCGCGAGGCCAGCTGGAGGTTTGGGATCGCAAGCGCGAGACCGCACAGCGCGGTGACTGCGAGCGCCGAGAGCGCCGCGATCACGCCGCGCCGACCGAGCGATCCGAAGCGGCAGACCAGGACGATGCCGGCCGCGACGATGGCGTATGTGCCCGGATAGAACGAAACGGTCAGCTGGAAGATAAGGATCGCGGCGAGCGCAACCGCGGGACCACGAACCGAGTCACCGTCGCGAGCGCGGTCGGCGAGCCACCAAGCTGCTGCGGCCGCGAAGGCAACCCCGGCGCTCGCAGACAGGCTGAGGTTGGCGGTGGTGACTGCACCGAACGGTCCGAACGCGAGCGTTGCACCCGCGACGACTCCTGCGAGCCGCGATCCCGTAACGAGGCGCGCGAACAGGTACGCGCCCGCTCCCATTGTCGTGAGTCCAATGATGTGGGAGGCGTTCAGCACGCCAAGTGGCGTGAAGCCGAGCCACCGCAAGGGCAAGGTGGGGATCGCTACACCGAAGAACGTGTCGGAGTACGCGAGCACGCCCTTCTCCGGAAGGAAGATGTTCGCGTTGTACGGGTTCTTGCCATGCTCAACGGCGTATTGCACCCAATCGAGGCTCCACGACGTGTACAGCGCGTCGACGAGGTCGCGCGCGCGCGTCTGGAGATGCAGCGCGAGTGGCCACGTGAAGGCGATCGCCGAGACGAAGAAGCCGCCAAAGACGGCGATCGCCTCGCTCACCACGGCGCGACGTTCGGTCATCAAGCGGGAGGGGTCTTGCCGATTCGCTCGTAGGCCTCAGCGGGAGTATCCGCCACGTCCTTGTAGATGTGGTGCACGCACCGCTCACCCGCCTTTTCCGGCGGGTACTCGATGCTCGACGGCACCTCGCCCCATTCTACTGGCTGAATCTCGTTGTTCACCGAGCAGTGCGCGCAGTACACCCAGAACTCGTCGCGCATGAACGTGCGACCGCTCTTCTCCTTGAGCTTGAGATAGGCGTGTTCGCCTTCGTACCTGCCGTCGTCGATGAGCTTGCCACCGCTCCCACACTTGAACGACAGCGTGATCTTCTCGTCGTCTTCCTCGACGTCGACTTCTCCCATGTTGCCGAGCATGGCGCGCGCGATCACCTTCGCCCGAGCCGACGCGGGGAGCGACGCCCACTCCGTGCCCGTGTTGCGACGAGGGCGCACGAACTCATCGCCAGTCTTGCGCAGCGCGCGCTCGACGGCGTCTTCACCCATCTCCTCACCGATGAATGTGAGGAGGGTGGTGATCCAGTTGATCGAGTAATCCTTGAGTGCGCTCCACTGATCGACGGCTCGGTCGATGAGCGCGGCTGCTTCGTCAGGATTTCCGCGACCGAGCGCGATCTTCGCCTGCTCCCAAAGCGGTGTGCGCATGCGCGCGATGTCGGCCGGAGTGAGCTGGTGCT
>CAMDCC010000220.1 GCA_945889545.1 Bifidobacterium breve
CTCCCCCGCCTCGCCGCGCATCTGGGTGACGAGCTCGCACACCTGCGCGATCGCCTGCGCTGGGATCGCCTCACCGAAGCACGCGAGACCGCCACTCGGATTCACCGGTACTCGCCCACCGAGCGTTGTGGCCCCCGAGTGCAGCAGCGACTCCGCCTCACCCGGCGCGCACAACCCGATGTTCTCGTACCAATCAAGCTCGAGTGCGGTGGACAGGTCATACACCTCTGCGCAGCTCAGATCGTCGGGACCGAGGCCGGCTTCCTCGTACGCCGCGTGCGCAACCGAGTCGCGAAACGAGCGCTCGGGCAACGGGGCGCCGATCGCCGAATCGGTCGCGATGTCGGGCATGTCGAGGTAGGTGTTCGGGTACGACGGCGTGACGGTCGAGACAGCAGCGATACGCACCTGACGCGCTGTGTCGGACTGGCGCGCCGCGAACTCTGCGCTGGCGAGCACGACGGCCGCGGCACCGTCGCTCGTCGCGCAGATATCGACCAGGCGCAGCGGGTCGGCAACGACCGGCGACTCCGCGATCTCGTCTTCGGTGAACTCTTTGCGGTAGCGCGCGTTCGGATTGTGCAACCCGTGACGGCTGTTCTTCACCTTGACGGCGGCGAAGTCCTTGGCCGTCGCGCCATAGAGATCCATGCGCCGGCGCGCGTACAAGGCGAAGTACGTGGGGTTCGTGGCGCCGAGCACATGAAATCGGAGCCAATCAGGATCTGAGGGGCGATCGCCGGGCAGCGGACCGAAGAAGCCCTGCGGCGCAGTGTCGGCGCCAACGACGAGCGCCACATCAGCCTTACCCGCCTGGATCCGCGTGCGCGCGGCCTCGATGGCTACGGCACCCGACGCGCACGCGGCGTACGACGACGACACGGGGATCCCGCGCCATCCCAACGCCTGCGCAAACGTAGAACCCGACACATAGCCCGGGTACCCGTTGCGCATCGTGTTGCCCGCGGCGAGAAACTGCACGTCGTTCCAGGCGAGCCCGGCGTCGGCGAGCGCGGCGCGGGCTGCAACTGCTCCGTACTCCACGAAGCTCTTGCCCCACTTGCCCCACGGGTGCATCCCCGCACCGAGGATCACAACGGATTCGCTCACGCTGGTTTCCACTTCCAGACCGTGCGGACCGACTCGCCGTCGTCGTACAACGGCTCGACGACGAGCTCCATCTCGGCACCTACGGCCAACCCAGCGATGTCGGTGCCCGACGCGAGCTGGCCGAGCACGACCATCTGCTCTTCTGCGAGCTCGACCGCGGCCACGCCGTACGGTACGAACGGGTCGCGAGCGGGATACGGCGGTGGTGGCGCGTAGCGGTTGTCGGTGAACGACCACAGCGTGCCGCGGGTCGAGAGCTCGACGTCGTCGAGCGTGCTGCCATCACACCTCGGGTTGGCACAGAACGACCACTGCTTCGGGAAGAAGACCGCGCCGCACGTGGGGCAGCGGCCGCCGAGCAAGCGACCCGAGCCATCCGATTCCTCACGGAACATGCCGTCGATCACCGGCACGCGCGGCTTGCTCACGCCAGATCTTGGTTCACGCCAGATCCTGGTTCACGCCAGGTCCGGGTTCGTGCGCAGATCGGCATCCCGCTTGTCGACGAACGCCTGCCGCAGCTCATCGGAGTCGCCCCAGAGCTGGAGCTCGTACGTAAAGCCCTGCTCGAAGCGATACGCCCGCTTCACGTCGACCGGCTCGATGACGTTCAGCGACTCCTTGGCCTTGCGGATCACGAGCGGGCTCTTGGCCGCGATGACCCGCGCGATCTCACGCGCTGCGTCCATGAGCTCGGCGCGCGGCACGACGCGCTCAACCGTGCCGTACGACAGCAGCTCCTGCGCCGTGACCATCGCGCCCGTGTAGAACATCGCTCGCACCTTGTGCGCAGGAACGAGTCGCGCGAGGTGCGTGCCGACGCCCAACGCGCCCCGATCGACTTCGGGCACGCCGAACTGCGCATCGTCGGCCGCCACCACGATGTCGGCGTTGCCCGCGATCGAGACGCCGCTCCCGAGGCAGTAGCCATGCACCGCCGCGATGACCGGTACCTCGCAGTCCCAGATCGCCGCGAACGTGTCCCAGCATCCTTTGCTCACCTTGAGCAGCGAGTGCTTGGTGGGGTCGGCAGCGAGCTCCTTGATGTCGACGCCCACCTGGAAGCCGCGCAGCTCAGGGTTGGCCGCGATGATCATCACGTGGACATCGGGATCGCTCCCGAGTCGACGGATCGTCTCGGCGAGCTCCTCGAATCCCGCCACCGGCAACGCATTCACCGGCGGGTTGTCGATGATCACTTCCGCGATGTGGTCGCGAACCTCAGAGCGGATCATGGGGCGCAGCGTAGTTGTAAGCGGTTCCGATACGGTCAGACGATGGGCGCCGCCGAGAACCCGCTCGACTTCAGCGGCAAGGTCGCAATCGTCACCGGTGGCTGTCGTGGGGTTGGACGCGGCATCGCCGAGACGTTCCTCGCTGCGGGTGCCGACGTCGTCGTCTGCTGCCGCAATGAGCCTGAGACGTTGCCGGCGGCCGACGGCCGCACTGCTGTCTTCGTCGAGGCCGACGTGCGCGAGCCCGACCAGATCGACACCGTGATCGCGGCGGCAACCAAACGCTTCGGCCGCCTCGACGTGCTGGTCAACAACGCGGGGGGTTCGCCTCCGGCCGACACGGCCACCGTGTCGCCGAAGTTCTCGGCCGCCATCATCAACCTGAACCTCGTCGCGCCGCTGGTGTTCGCGCAGCGAGCAAACGCCGTCATGCAAGGGCAACCTGAGGGCGGTGTGATCCTGAACATCGGAAGTGTGAGCGGCTTGCGGGCGAATCCGGAGAGCGCGGCGTACGGCGTCGCCAAGGCCGGGCTCGTCAACCTCACCGAGACGCTCGGCCTCGCCTTCGCTCCGAAGGTCCGCGTCGTGTGCGTCACCGCGGGGCCGATCATCACCGAGCAGGCGCACCTCTACTACGGCGACGACGAGGGGATCGCGGCGGTAGGTGCGACGATCGCGCTCGGGCGCTTGGCTGAGCCGTCCGACGTGGCCGACGTGTGCCTCTTCGCCGCATCACCGCTGGCCCGCTACGTCACCGGCACGCAGATCATCGTGCATGGCGGCGGTGAGAAGCCGGCGTACATCGACGCCGCCAACCCGGACGCCGCCAACCCGGACGCAGCCAACCCGGACGCAGCCAACCCGAACCTCAACGCAGGCGACTAGCGCACGCCCAGGTACTGATACCAGCGCTGCTTCGAGCGATCGGTGAGCTCGACGGTGCCGTTCCGGATCTGCCAGCTCACGAGCACCTCCTCGTCTTCGAGGAACGAGATCACCTCCTCGTGCGGCTTGGCCACGAAGGCCATCCAGAGGCTGCCTCGCAGCCGTTGCTCCCGAGCCGCCTCACGCTCGAGCCGCCACCGGAACTCGCGCAACGCGCCGAGCGCCCCGAGGGCAACGGCTCGGGCCTTCGCGCCACCCACACGTTCCACGTCGATGGCAACCACGTCGCGCACACGACGCGCAACCAGCCACGGTTCCGCGGCGCCGGCGTCCAGCGTGCCGACTGCAAAGTCCTGCGATCGCAGGAGCCGGGCGATCGGACCAACGACGTCGTCACATGAGGGCTGGCGCGCCGGTTGCCGTGCCGCGGTCGCCTTGATCGATGCCCGCCACGGCGTCACGCCGATCGGGCCGAGCAGCTCGATATCGCGCTCGTGGCGCTCGCTCTGCCAGCTCTCGAGCACCGTGAGCGCACGCGGTCGCAGGTCGAGCGAGACCGCGCCGAGCCGGAGCTCAGGAACCCACCGACGGATCGTCACTGCTGGAAGCGGATCCGCCGCGAGCACTCGGGTGCGCGCCTTGTCGATCGCCACCGTCACGGTTGGCTTCTTGGTCTTCGTGGGCTTGCGAGCCCGCCCGTACGCGCACACGCCGGCTTCGAGATCATCGGTGTAGAACCACAGCTGATCGCCCGCAGCGACATCCACGAGCGGCCCGCGCATCTCACACACGACCTTGTCGAGACGGCCACCGATCGCCGCATCCTGCAGCTTCGCGAACGCCGTCTCCACGGAGCGCCCGGAGGCTTGCGCGAAGCGCAGATGACGCGACACGGGGACGAGCCAGGCGCTCACAACAGACAGTCTGACCGCGCCGGGAGTGCCCAGCTACGGATGCTGGCTGCTCACCGAGACAACTTCTCCCGTCATATACGACGAGTAGTCGCTGGCCAAGAAGACGATGACGTTGGCGATCTCCCACGGCTCGGCGGCCCGACCGAACGCCTCGCGCTCGGTGAGCTCGGCCAACAGCTCGTCGGTGGTCGTCTTCGCAAGGAACGGATGCATGGCGAGGCTCGGTGCGACTGCGTTGACACGTACGCCATAGGGCGCGGCTTCGAGAGCGGCGCACCGGGTGAGTGCCATGACGCCGGCTTTGGCCGCGGCGTAGTGGGCTTGACCCGCCTGCGCGCGCCACCCGAGCACCGATGCGTTGTTGACCACCACGCCGGAACCGCGCGGCTGCATGTGTCGCAACGCTGCTCGCGTACAGCGGAAGGTGCCGTTGAGCGTCACGTCGAGCACGCCGTCCCATTCCTCGTCGGTCATGTCGACGAGGTTGGCGGTGCCACCAAGGCCGGCGTTGTTCACCATCACATCGACGTGCCCATGGGCTGAGACCGCGGCGTCGACAAGACGCGTCACCTCGTCGTCGCGCCGCACGTCGCACTGCACCGAGAGAGGAACGGTGCCGCCGATCGCTCCGAGTTGCTCTGCTGCCTCACCGAGCCGACGCTCGTGGTGATCGCTCACCACCACGGTCGCCCCCTCTTCGATGCAACGCTTCGCCGTGGCAAACCCGATTCCGGTGCCCGCGGCAGCGGTCACCACCACGACCTTGCCGGCCATGAGCGCGTGTGGGGGGACCTCAGGAGGCGGTGTGCTCATGTTGGTTCCTTCATCTCTCGGGCGCTCGCTCCCTGAACGAGCTCGCATTCTCTCGCCGCATCAACTCGGCTCCTTGGGCAACCCCAACGCTCGTTCGCCGATGATGTTGTGCTGGATCTCGTTCGAGCCGCCGTAGATCGTGTCGGCCCGGCTGTAGAGGAACAGTCGCTGGAGGGCTGAGAGGTCGTACGGCAGGCCATCGGCGATCTCCGCGTCGGGGCCGAGCACGTCCATCGCGAGCTCGCC
>CAMDCC010000221.1 GCA_945889545.1 Bifidobacterium breve
GGTGATCGTCGACGAGATCCATGCAGTGGCGCGCGACAAGCGGGGCGCGCACCTCGCGCTCACGCTCGAACGACTCGAAGCGCTATGCGACGCCCGGCCGAGTCGGGTTGGGCTCTCGGCCACGCAGCGACCGATCGAGACGGTCGCTCGCCTGCTCGTCGGCGACCGTCCGCTCCCGGCGATCGTCGATGCCGGGCACCAGCGCGACCTCGATCTCGCGCTCGAGCTGCCTGAGGGTGAGCTCGAAGCGGTGTCGTCACACGAGCAGATGTCGGACGTGCTCGACAAGATCGCGGCGCATGTCGCACAGCACCAGACCACCTTGGTGTTCGTCAACACTCGGCGACTCGCCGAGCGGCTTGCGCATCAGCTCGGGCAGCGCCTCGGCGACGACCTGGTTGCCGCGCACCACGGCAGCCTGTCGAAGGACCGCCGGTACCGCATCGAGTCGCGGTTGCGGGCCGGCGAGCTCAAGGCGCTCGTCGCGACGGCATCCCTCGAGCTGGGGATCGACATCGGCCCGGTCGAGCTCGTGTGTCAGATCGGTTCGCCCCGCAGCATCGCCACCTTCCTGCAGCGCGTCGGGCGATCCAACCACTCTCGAGGTGGCACGCCTAAGGGTCGCCTCTATCCGCTGACGCGCGACGAACTTGTCGAGTGCACGGCTTTGCTCGCTGCCGTGCGCGCCGGACACCTCGACGCGATCCATCCGGCCCGCCTTCCCCTCGACATCGCCGCGCAGCAGATCGTCGCCGAGGTCTCCGCGCGCGAGTGGCGCACCGACGACCTCTACAACCTGTTCCGCCGGGCTGCTCCATACATCGGCCTCACGAGAGCCGGCTTCGATGAGGTGCTCGCGCTCGTATCCGACGGCATCCAGACCGGGCGGGGGCCGCGGGGCGCCTACGTCCATCACGACGCGATCAACGGGGAGGTGCGTGGGCGCAAGGGGGCGCGTCTCGCGGCGCTCACCTCGGGTGGTGTCATCCCCGAGACGGGCGACTACCGAGTGGTCGCCGACCCCGACGACACGTTCATCGGCACGGTGAACGAAGACTGGGCCGTCGAGTCGATGGCCGGCGACATCTTCCTCCTGGGCACCCACTCGTGGCAGGTGCGTCGGATCGAACCGGGCGTGGTGCGGGTGCGCGACGCCGCGGGCGCCCTGCCCACGATCCCGTTCTGGCTCGGCGAGGCACCGGCCCGCACGGCCGAGCTGTCTGCCGAGGTGTCCACGCTCCGCCAGCGGGTCGACGAGCTGCTCGCAGCCGGAGATCCCGATGGTGCCCGGGCGTTCATCTCGGCCGTCTCCGGCGTCGACGCGATCGTCGCGGCGCTGATCGTCGACTATCTCGCGGTCGGTCGGGCGGCGTTGGGCGCGATGCCCACGCAGGACCGACTCGTCCTCGAGCGCTTCTTCGACGACACCGGCGGCATGCAGCTCGTGATTCACTCGCCGCACGGTGGGCGCATCAATCGAGCGTTGGGCCTCGCGCTGCGCAAGAAGTTCTGCCGCACGTTCAACTTCGAGCTCCAAGCAGCAGCGACCGACGACGCCGTCGTCCTCTCGCTCGGTCCGCACCACAGCTTCCCGTTGGAAGAGGTCCCGCGCTACCTGGCGAGCCGTACGGTCGAAGACACGCTGCGCCACGCCGTCCTCGACTCTCCGATGTTCCAGTCGCGATGGCGATGGAACCTCAACCGCTCACTGATGGTGCTGCGGTTCCGTGGCGGGAGGCGCAACCCGCCGCCGATCCAGCGGATGGAAGCCGACGACCTGATGGCCGCCGTGTTTCCCCAGGCCGCAGCCTGTGCGGAGAACCTCGTGGGCCCGGTCGAGATCCCCGACCACCTGCTCGTGCGCCAGACGCTCGACGACACCCTCCACGAGGCGCTCGATGTCGACGGGGTGCGCGCCTTGCTCGAACGCATCGAGGATGGCCAGATGGCCGTGCATTGCGTGGAGACCACAGAGCCGTCGGTCCTCGCCCACGAGATCCTCACTGCGCGACCGTACGCGTTCCTCGACGACGAAGGCGAGGTGCAGAACCGCCGCACCACCGCCGTGCAGCTCCGGCGTGGGCTCGCCGTCGACCTCGCCGCCATTGGTGCGCTCGAGGCGGAAGCCATCGAGCGAGTGCGCTCCGAGGTGGAGCCCGACCCGGCGACCGCCGACGATCTGCACGATCTGCTCGCGTCGCTCGTTGTCACGCGCGCCCGCCCCGAGTGGCACGCGTTGTGGTCCGAGCTCATCGAGCGCAACCGCGGGCGCGTGATCGAGCACGCCGGTCGCGAGCTGTGGTGTACCGCGGAGCTCCACGACAACGCGCACCGTGCGCTCGCGGGCGACGACGACGAAGTCGTGGCGGTGCTCCGCGGCCACCTCGAGATTGCTGGAGTCACCACCGTCGACATGCTCGGTGAGGCGATCGCACTCGCGAGTGCGAGGGTTGCAACTGGGTTGGCCGCACTCGAGCGCGAAGGCTTCGCGCTCCAAGGTCGGTACAGCCTTGGTGCCCCCGAGACCGAATGGGTGTCGCGCCGCCTCTTGGCCCGCATGCACTCGTATTCGCGCCGCAGCCGTCGCGCGTCGGTACAGACCGTCACCGCCCAAGACTTCATGCGCTTCTTGATGCGGTGGCAGCACGTGGCACCGGGCACTCAGGTCGCAGGGGAAGCCGGGCTCGTCGCCGCGATCACCCAGTTCCAGGGCTACGAAGCTGCCGCTGCCGCGTGGGAGACCGAGCTGTTGGCCCGTCGGGTGCGGGGCTATCAACCCGCGATGCTCGACCGCCTGTGTCACGACGGCCAGGTCGGATGGCTTCGGCTCACACCGCGTGCTGGCGACGACGCGCGCGTGACCGCGGGTGCGCCATCGAAGGCCACGCCGATCTCCGTCGTGTTCCGCGACGATCTGCCGTGGCTCCTCGTCGCCGCGCGCGGTGGAAGTGATCCGGGGGTGCCCGCGCTCGGTGCGACGTCCGAGGTGCTCTCGGCCCTGCGCGAGCGCGGTGCGTGCTTTGCCTCCGAGCTGGTGGAGATCACTCGGCGTCTCCCCGACGACATCGACCGCGCGCTGTGGGACGGCGTGGCCCGTGGACTGCTTACCTCCGACGGGTTTGGAGCGATCCGTTCCCGGGTCGCGGGCAACGGTCGTGGGGTCGACGCCCGGCGTCTGTCTCGCTTGATGAAGGGCGGCCGGTCGGTGGGCGTTGGCGCGGGTCGATGGTCGCTCGTCTCGTCGATCGACACCGACCTCGATCACCATGAGGTGGCTGAAGCCGTGGCGGAGCTGCTCCTCAACCGCTGGGGTGTCGTGTTCCGTGATCTCGCCGTCCACGACTCGCTTCGGCTCCCGTGGCGTGATGTGCAGTGGGCGTTGCGTCGCCTCGAGGACCGCGGACTTGTACGCGGTGGTCGGTTCGTCACCGGGTTCTCAGGCGAGCAGTACGCGCTCCCAGCCGCGATCGAGCAGCTCGCACAGGTGCGCCGAGCGCCACGAACCGGCGAACGGGTCGTGGTCAATGCCACCGACCCGCTCAACCTTGTCGGAGTGGTTGTTCCCGGCCCGGGGATCGCGGCAATACGCACTCGCACGGTCACCTACATCGATGGGCTGGCCGAGAGTACGGTGGCGCCCTGACGCCACAGTCGGCTACAGGGTCGGGGCCCGGTTGGCCGAAGACCTAGCAGCATGGGCGGCCCACGGGGAGACCAGGTGCAAGACGGCGCCGATGCGGCGTTCCACGCAGTCGCCGATCGGTCTTCGCTGCTCGTCTGGGTCACGGATGAGCACGACGAGATCGTCTGGCTGAACCAGCCCTGGTACGACTACACCGGTCGCACCCCAGAGCAGGAGCTCGCGCACGGTTGGCGCGACGGCGTGCATCCCGACGACGCCGAGCGCGTGTTCGCGCACCTCGACCAAGTGTTCGATGAACGAGTTGCGTACGAAATCGACTACCGGTTGCGACGGGCCGACGGTGAGTACCGCTGGGTCGTCGATACCGGTATGCCACGGCACAGTGGTCGCGGCCAGTTCATGGGCTACGTGGGGCACTGCGTCGACTTCACCGACCGCATCGACAGTGAGAGTGCCCGCCGTCTCGGTGACGACCGCTTCCAGGCGCTCGTACGGCACTCCCTCGATATGGTTTCGATCTACGACGAGAACTCCAACTATTCGTACGCGAGTCCCTCACATGTTCAGGTGCTCGGGTACGAGCTCGAGGAGCTCCTCGGCACGAGCCCCATGGATCTTGTTCACCCCGACGACATCGAGCGCGTCGCGCGTTCGTTCGCACAGCAGCTGCAGGTCACGGGGGTGCCAGTTCCCGTCGAACACCGGATCCGGCACAAGGACGGATCGTGGCGGCACCTGGAGTCTGTCGCGGTCGATCTTCGAGGCGATCCTGCTGTACGGGGGATCCTCGTCAACGCGCGCGACATCAGTGATCGCCGTCACGCGGAGTTTCTGGTGTCGGATCAGGCCAGGATCCTGGAGCTCGTCGCTCGCGGCGCGCCGCTCGACCAGTCGCTCGATGCTGTTGTGCGGATGATCGAGCAGTGGATGCCCGGTGTGCTCGGTGCCGTGGGAGTGATCGATCAGGAACTCCGTCAGCTCCGTCTTGCCTCAGCCCCGAGCCTCCCGGCCGAATTGGCTGCCAGTCTGCAAGGGATGCCGCTCCCTCCGCCCGAGGAGCCGGGCCACCATCCGGTGTTCGAGGTTGGCCCGATCTCCCCGACGGCCGACGTCGGGGGGACGTTGGCGCTGCTGGCGGCGTTGGGGTTCACTGCATACTGGTCTGCGCAAGTGCGAAGCGTCGACGGCGACCGCCCCGCACTGGGTGTCGTGCTCGTGTACCGGCGCGACGAAGATGCGGCAACCGCCATGGAGCGCCGCGTGGTCGAGCTCGCGACCAATGTGGCGGCCATCGCCATCGAGCGTGACCGCGCGGCGGAGCACCTAGCCCACCAAGCGATCCACGACGCGCTCACAGGCCTCCCGAATCGCGGCACCGTGATCGATCGTCTGCACAAGATCGAAGCCCATCCTGAGCGCGACGGGCCCGGAACTGCCGTCATGTTCCTCGACATCGACCGCTTCAAGGTGCTCAACGACAGCGTCGGGCACGAAGCTGGCGACCGCCTTCTCATACTGTTGGGTGAGCGACTCAAAGACGCACTGCGGCCGGGCG
>CAMDCC010000222.1 GCA_945889545.1 Bifidobacterium breve
ACCCGTCGAGCCTGTCACGACACGAGCGCTGAACCTTGCACGAGGAACAGCGCGACGCTGAGCAGCGATGCGCCGAGCGTCAGGTGCCAGGCGAGGCGGGCGCGGCCCATCGCCGCGGCCACGACCACGCCCGCGATCGTGGCGAGCGCCGCTGCGAGCAGCGCCGTGGTCGCGTCGTCCGGTGAACCGGGTGCGGCGAGGCCGGCCATCGACGCGGCCGTCCCCATGAGCACGGCGGCGAGCAGGATCGACACTCGGGGTCCGAGGCGGTGCGGCAGGCCGCGGATGCCGGTGCGCGCATCGTCGGCGAAGTCGGGCAACGTGTTCACGAAGTGGGCGCCGGTGCCGAGCAGCGCGGCCGCGGCGATCCCCCACCCGAGAGGCATCGGGTGCCCGGGGAGACCGAGCGTCACGAAGATGGGGAGCGCTCCGAACGCGAACGCGTAGGGCAGCGGGCTCAGCGGACTGTCCTTCAGTCGCACGTTGTACGCCCACGCGATTCCGACGGCGCCGAGATGCACGAGCGCGGCTCGCCACCCCGAAGCAAACGACAACGGCACGCTGGCCGCGGCCGCCACCACCGCGCCGATGCCGACGGCGCGCGCACTCACCGCGCCGGTCACGATCGGCTTGTCGGTCCGGCCCGCGAGTCGGTCTCGCTCGCGGTCGAGGTAGTCGTTGCTCCACCCGACCGAGAGCTGGCCGACCAGCACCGCGAGCGCAACCCACACACTCCCCCAACCGCGATCGACGGCGACGGCCAACGCGGTTGCCATTGCGGTGACCGCCACCACCGGCGGGAAGTGGCTGGCCCGCAGCAGTGCGACGGGTCGGGAACCGCGCATGCAAGTCAGGAAGCGATTGGGATGCAGAGGGTCACGTTCTACTCCGAGCTCGCGCACGCGATGCCGTCGCCGTCGCTGTCGAGGTTGTGCGGGTCGTCGCCGGTCACGGTGATCGGGCCGTCGAAGTCGACACAGTCGTAGTCGGGAGGCGGAGGCGGTACGCACGCGCCTTGGTAGCCCGAGAGGCACGGGCCATCGTCCGAAGGTGGCGGCCGCTCGCCTCCGACCGCGCCTTGCACCTCGCACTTCGACCACAACCCTCGGTTCTCCTCCCGGGCCTCGGCTGCGAGTCGGCGGAACTGCTCGGCATGCTCGACGTTGGGTGGGATCGTCGACACGTAGGCATACCCGCGCCGCACGATCTCGGCGTTGACGAAGAGGCCGTCGCTCGCTCGGTAGACGTAGGCGAGGAGCCGGTCGTAGCGGTCGCGGGTCTCGACATCGAGCACGAGGCGCACCTGATCGCCCGCCTCGAGCAGCGATTCCGTGAAGCGAGTCGCGGCATGGCCGTAGCACTCGTCTCCGAACTCGGGATGCTGCGTCTCAGGAGTATCGATGCCGATGAGGCGCACGCGCGTCCCGTCGGCGAGCTCGAGCGTGTCGCCGTCGCTCACCGCTTCCAGCTCCGCGGTTCGGTCGCGCGTGTCGGGTTCGACCCTCGCCGAGCCGCCGCACGCCGTCAGACCGGCGAGCGCCCCCACCGTCAGCACCACGAGAAGCGCCCGCACCAGCCCCGTCACTGCTTCCCCGAACCCGCAAGACATAGACAAGACGATATATTGGGGCCATGGAACCGAGTGCCCTCATTCGAGTGGTGCGACGCCGAGCGGGCCTCACCCAAGCCGAGCTGGCCCGCCGGGCCGGGACCTCCCAGCCCGTGGTGTCTGCCTACGAGCACGGTCGGCGCGATCCGACGATGGGCACATTGCGCCGGCTCGTCGCCGCGGGCGGCGAACGCCTCGTCGTCGACGCGGTCGCGCCTGTGGACGGGCCGCCACCCGCGGCCGACGACACCGAGCGAGCCCGTCGGCTGGTCGACGTCTTGCTGCTCGCCGATGCCATTCCCACCCGACGCCGTCCGGCCACGATGCGCGTGCCTCGCATGGTGTCGTCGTGAGCACGCCGACGCTGCCGGAGCGCGTCGTCGCGATCGATCACGCGTTGGCTGCCATCCCGCACGCATTCGGTGGCGCGTTGGCATTGGCGTACTACGCGGAGCCGCGCGCGACGATCGACATCGATGTCAACGTGTTCGTCAGCGCCGACCACTACGCCGAAGTCGCGGGGCCGTTGGTTGCGCTTGGTGTTGCCGCCGATGATCCGCACGCCGCGGCATCGGCCGCGAGCGATGGCCAGACCCGCGTCATGTGGGACAACACGCCGATCGATCTCTTCTTCGCGTACGACCCGTTCCACGCCGCGGCCGCGGCGGCGCGTCGCACCGTGCCATTCGCGGAATCGTCGATCGAGATCCTCGCGCCGGAACATCTTGTCGTGTGCAAGACGGTCTTCGACCGACCGCAGGACTGGGTCGATATCGGCGCCATCGTCGAGACGGGTGTTGCTCTGGACGCCGCCGAAGTTCTCCGCTGGGTGGGACGGATCGCGGGCGACGACGATCCGCGATACGCGCGCATCGCGGCAATCCTGACTCGCTCGTGACGACCGGGGACTCCAGCACCGGCCCGGCTGCTCAGTCGTCGGACGCTTCATCTTCGGGTACCGGAGCAGTCGACGACTGGCAGCGGGTGTGCACGTTGCGCATCGTCTGATCGGTCGGCGAGAACAGCAGCACGCCGGGATCGTTGCGAGTGACCGGCTCGTGGCACACCGCGCACTCGCCGATCGGGGGCTCGCCACTCTTCTGCGACTGCTCTTGAGGCACGCGGCGAGGCTACTTGCGAGGGTTTAGGCGTCGAGGGTGGCGCCGACGGGAACCGCCTCGGGGTAGAGGCGACGCAGGTCGTCGACGAGCTGCGGGTTCGCGATGGTGGCCGGGTCAAGACGCAGCTGCTCGCCGCGGCAGGCGAGGTCGTCGTTGAAGATGGCGGCGACCTCGTCGTGGCCGATCGTGTCGGGCTCGATCCGCTCGCGTTCGGCTTGGTTCTCGTAGACGTGCGCCTTCCACAACACGCTCACGCGGAGGTCTTTGAGGGGCGCGCGCCAGACCTCGTGCCCGTGGTCGAGCACCGACCAGTCGCCGCGCGAGGTCGGAGCCAGCTCGGCGCGGGCTGTGACCAAGAGCGGCTCGTCGTCCGCGCCGCCGATCGGCATCACCTGATGGAACATCCCGTGGTTGTCGCCCACCAGCGCGGTGTTCGCCATGTGGCCCACGTGACATTCCGGCAGCGCGTCGGGCCCATCGGGCCAATACCGGAGGCCGCCGCCGTCGACGTCGTTCATCCACCAGATCGACGTGGCCTGCGTGATCGCCCACGGCTCGAACAACCCCGACCAGAACATCGCCCGCAACACATGCATCGGCGTGTTCGTGCGATCCAGGCCCCGAAACACCGGGTTGTCGGTGTGGGCCGGACCGGGCGCCGCGTTCGGTCCCATCAAGTTCACGTACACGGTGTGGGGGACGATGACCTCGGCGTCGTAGAACTGCCGGGCGGCGTCGATGACTCGCTCGTGATGCAGGAACAGCTCCGCGCCCGGCACGGCATCGTTCGCGTGCACCCAGTCCTTCTGGAACCACAGCGGAAACGACGGACTGTCGTGGTCGCTGCCGGGACGGAACCATCCGCCGAGCGGGTGATACGGGGCATTACCTGCGAGCATCTCCACGACCGCGCCGACATCGTCGATGACGTCGTGAAGCAGGACCGGTGGACCGGTGCGGTGCATGCCTCGAGGCTACGGGACGAGCACGACCCGACCAAACGCCTGGCGGCTCTCGAGGTACGCGTGCGCATCGGCTGCCTCCGCCAGCGGGTACGCACGGTCGACGACTACACGCAGCTCGCCGCTCGCGACCGCGTCGAGGTGACGAGCGACCATCGCCTGCACCCGGTCGGTGATGATCTCGGCGCCGAAGAACACGCCGGTGATCGTGAGGTTCTGCCCCATGAGCGACCAGGCGTCGAACGGCTGCGGATCGCGCCCGGCCTGGCCGACCAACGTGCAGCGGCCCCGATACGCGAGAGCCTGCACGCTGCCGACGAGCGTGGAGCCGACCGAATCGACCACGAGATCCACGCCCCGCCCGTCGGTGAGCTCACGTGCCTTCGCCGCGAAGTCGGCGTCCACATAGTTGATGCCGTGGTCGAGACCGAACTCGCGCAACCGCTCCAGCTTCTCGTCGCTCGATGCAGTTGCCAGCACAGTCGCACCGTGGCGATGGGCAAGTTGGATCGCCGCCAGCCCCACGCCGCTCGCTCCGGCCTGGACCAGCACGGTCTCGCCGGGTTGCAGGTGGCCGAACTCGAACAGGCAGTCGTCGGCCGTGCCGAAGGCGATCGGCACACACGCGGCCTCGACGATGTCAAGGCCATCGGGCACCACCCAGGTCACAATCGAGGGAACGACACGTCGCGCCGCATGCGATCCTTCGAAGGAGGAGCACACCACCCGCTGGCCAACCGTGCGGTCGGCGACGTCGGCGCCGACTTGCGCGATCGTGCCTGCGCACTGGTACCCGACGATGTGCGGCACGCTCGAGAGCTCACCGCCGCCGCGGTTGAGCGTGTCGCCGCCCTCGATGCTCACCGCCTCGACGTCGATGAGCACATCGCCCGGACCACACACTGGGTCGGGCACGTCCTCGTACTTGAGCACGCTGGGCGGTCCGGTCTCGTAGTACACCGCGGCTTTCATCGGCCCGACGCTACCGGCGGGCACCGCCACAACGGTGGGCGGACGGGCGACCCTTTGGTGCTCAATGTCCGCCTCGGTCGGCCGATGATTCTTCGGATGGATTCATCGAAGAAACGGCCCGGACTCGGGGCCTGGCTCATGCTCGTCGTCGCCCTCGCCGGCGCCACCGGTGCTGCGTTGGTGGCCGGCGGACCGATGTTCGGTACGCCGACGACGTTGTTCTGGGTGGTGACGATCGCGGCCTCGCTGTGCGCGATCGGTGCCGCCACCGTGATCGCCGCCGCGTTCCGGCGGGAGCTCGCGGAGGCGGCACTGCTGGGCGCGGGGTTGTGGGCCGCGTCGGTGTTGCCGCTCGTGCATGGCCTCGCCGCGCCGGGCGTGCTGCTCGGTGACAATCACGCGGTCGTGCTCGGGGCGTTCCTCGCGCTCCCGGCCGCGCTGGTCAGCGCGCTTCCCGTGCTCGCACCCGGACTCGGCGTGAGTCGCCGACTCGCGGCGCACTGGCGCGGATGGGT
>CAMDCC010000223.1 GCA_945889545.1 Bifidobacterium breve
GTCGAAATCGCAAGGATCTTCGTGACGACAGTTTCGTTGGAAATCAGGCGATGCTCGATCGCCTCTTCGAGAACGTTGACACCAACAAGCGGGCGATTCGCCTGATGGCTGACCACGGACTGTCGTTCGACTTCCCACATCATCAGCCACGGAGCCGCACCGTTCGAGCTTCAGGGCTCCCAAGGCGACGCTTGACGGTCGTCTTGTGTGGTGATCGGCGTGGACGCACGACGATGCACCGGATCGCCCTGTTCGGGTACGACGAAGAAGGTCGTAGAGCGCTCGAGGAGATCGGGCTCAGTATCCGACCGGCCCGGAAGGGCTCAGACGGCTGGCGGTTCGAGACCGCGAACTCGGACATGAGCAAGATCACGGAAACCGTCGAACAGATTCGTGGGGTGCTCGACGTGTCGGTTCATCTCGTGGCGCGGTTGGCCACCAACCCCGACAGCGTTGCGAACACGCTGCCCTTCCTCCCAGCGTCGTCGGTTCGGCCGGGGATGGTCATGGTTGACGAGGCCGGTGAGTTCGACGTCGTGACCTCCGTTGAGCCGACCGAGATCGATGGAGCTGTCTACGACCTCGACATCGAGCAGACGCACAACTTCGTGGCCAACGGGATTGTCACCCACAACTCGGTCTATTCATTTCGCGGGGCTGATGTTCGGAACTTGATGCGGTTTGAAGAGGTGTTTCCCGACGCGACGATCATCTTGCTGGAGCAGAACTATCGCTCGACGAAGGCGATCCTCGACGCGGCGAACGCGGTGATCGCCAACAACGTCGCCCGAACTCCGAAGCATCTTTGGACAGAGCAGGTTGAGGGGGAGCTGCTCACTCGGTACCAGGCCGAGGACGAGCACGATGAAGCCGCATTCGTGGTGAACGAGATCACGCGCCTCACCGACACGGAGGGGCAGCGATTCCGCGACTGCGCCGTCTTCTACCGCACGAATGCGCAGAGCCGCGTGATCGAGGAACGCATGGTGCGCGCCGGGATCCCCTATCGCGTGGTGGGTGGGGTGAAGTTCTACGACCGACGTGAGGTGAAGGACGCGCTGGCCTACCTGCGGGCGCTGGTGAATCCCGACGACGAGGTGTCGTGGAAGCGCATCGTCAACACTCCGAAGCGAGGCGTGGGCGACACGTCGATCGCCAAAGTCGATGCCTATGCCAAGGCCGGCGGGCTCACGTTCCGTGACGCGCTGCGCGAGGCCCCGGCAGCCGGGGTGAGTGGCAAGTCGCTGGGCGGCGTGCGCGACGTGCTCGAGCTCATGGTCGAGTTCGAGAAGATTGCTGCCGGAGGTGTGGCCCGCACGGTCGAGGCGATGCTCGAGCACACCGGATACCTTGCCGAGCTCGAGTCGGAGCGCACGATCGAGGCCCAGGGTCGCATCGAGAACCTTCAGGAGTTCGTCGGGGTGTGTCGCGAGTTCGACGAGGCGCTCGACAGTGGCGACGTGTCGGGCCTGCCCGGCATCGCCGGTGTCGGGTCGGCGCTCGAAGCCGACGGCGCGCCGCCTGCCGCATTCGAAGCACCCCAGGGCCTCGCTCGGCTCCAGGCGTTCCTCGAGGCGATCTCACTCGTCACCGACATGGACGCGTCGGAGAACGATCCGCACATGCTCGACGACGAAGGCAACGCCAGCGCGGTCACGCTCATGACCTTGCACTCAGCCAAGGGTCTGGAGTTCCCCGTCGTGTTCGTGACCGGACTCGAAGACGGCGTGTTCCCGCACATCCGCAGCCTCGGCGATCCGGAGCAGCTCGAAGAGGAGCGGCGCCTCTGTTACGTGGGTATCACGCGGGCGCGTGAGCGCCTCTACCTGTGTCACGCGTGGTGTCGCACGTTGTTCGGCAGCACCGACTTCTACCCGCCGAGCCGGTTCCTCGCCGAGATCCCGGAAGAGCTCGTCAACGCAATCGGCGAAGAGCGAGCGTATGGGAGCGGGATCGGTCGGCACCGCGAGGCGATCGTCGCGGCTGCGATTCGCGGGAGCGGCGACCGATACGCACAGCCGTCGGCCACCGCGGCTTCAACGGGCGGACGCGGTGCCGAAGCGATTGGCCTCAAGGTGGGTGACGACGTGGTGCACGAGACCTTTGGCGAAGGTGTGATCATCGACATGGAAGGCAGCGGCGACCGCGCCGAGGCGATCATCAACTTCCGGGATGTCGGCGAGAAGCGACTGCTCCTTGCCTGGGCGCCCCTCGCGAAGGGCTAGCGGCCGAGGCGCTGCCGCTCGATCAGGCGGGCGCGGGCTCGGTCTTGCGCAGGTCCACAAACACCGACGTCTTCGGCGAGCCGTCGCGAGGACCGATGTGCACCTTGTAGCGCTCGAGGTCGGTGCTCTGGAGCTCGTCGTCGTTGCAGTCGACGTACGCGTCGCGTTGTTCCTTCCACTTCACGATGCAGTCTTTGGGTCCCGGTGTCCGGTCGAGCACGATCGCCACGATCTGGCCGTCCTCGATGTCGAGCCAGAAGCCGTCGCCGGCGTCGGGGTTGGAGAAGTAGAGCGGGCTGCCTTCGTGGATGTGCGTTTTCAAGGCTTGTTCCAGGCCGATGAAGAACGCGCCGCCGGTGCTCTCGTTTCGCTGGGTGGCCAGCCAGATCACGCTGGTAGCGAAGACCGCAGCAACCAGCAGGAAGCTCGCCGTGACGAGGAGGAGACGGCGGTCGGAGCGAGTGGGCGGCACAGCCGTGAGTCTTATCGATGGAGGCCGAGCGTCTTCGAAGGAGTGGGATCGGGCATCGCGAACCCGAGCGAGGCGACCCGGGATTAGATTGAGCCGCCCCGGAGTCGGGGTCGACTCTGGCGGGAAGGGACGTATCAATGCAGCGGCGCTATCGCGTCGTCATCGCCAAGCCCGGGCTCGACGGGCACGACCGGGGTGCGAAGGTGATCGCCCGGGCGTTGCGCGATGCGGGCTTCGAGGTGATCTACACCGGGCTGTTCCAGACCCCGGAGCAGATTGCCGAGGCCGCCCTCCAGGAGGATGCCGACGCCGTCGGGCTGTCGATCCTCTCCGGGGCGCACCTCACGATCTTCCCGAAGGTGGTCCAGCTCCTCGCCGAGCGTGGCCGCAGCGATGTGATCGTATTCGGCGGCGGGATCATCCCGCCCGACGACGTCATCACCCTCGAAGCAGCCGGCGTCGCCCGCATGTTCACCCCGGGTGCCCCGCTCGCCGACATCACCACCTGGCTCGAGCAGGCTCTCGATGAGCGCGAGGCCAGCCTGACTCAGTAGTAGTTCGCGGTAGAGGCGAACGTCCGCGGCGCAGGTACCCTGCGCCGCAGTGAGCCGTGGCCCGAGCGGCCCGGTGCGAAGCACCAGGAGCGGGAAATTGGACCTGTACGAATACCAAGGCAAGCAGCTGTTCGCGAAGTACGACATCCCGGTGTCATCGGGTGAGGTGGCCAAGACGGTTGACGAGGCCGTCGCCGCGGCCGACCGCATCGGGTACCCGGTGGTCGTCAAGGCGCAGGTACAGGTGGGCGGACGGGGGAAGGCCGGCGGCATCAAGCTCGCAGCCAATGCCGACGAGTGCCGCACACACGCGTCGAGCATCCTCGGCCTCGATATCAAGGGCCACATCGTCGAGATCGTGTGGATAGAGCAGGCCAGCGACATCGCGAGTGAGTACTACGCATCGTTCACGCTCGACCGGGCGGCCAAGCTCCACCTCGGGATGCTCTCGGCGCAGGGCGGTGTCGACATCGAGCAGGTCGCGGCCGAGAGTCCCGATGCCATCTCGCGCATCCATGTAGATCCCGTCGACGGGCTCGATGAGGCGCAGTGCCGTGCGTGGGTCCTCGCCGCGGGTCTTGACGACGCAGCGAACGACGGAGCGGTCGACCTGCTGCTCAAGCTCTGGCACTGCTACGTGGATGCCGACTGCGACCTCGCCGAGGTGAACCCACTCATCCTCAAGCCGGACGGCAAGGTGCACGCGCTCGACGCCAAGGTCACGCTCGACGACAACTCGGTGTTCCGTCACCCCGAGTACTCGGAGTACGACGCCACGCAGGTGCGCGACGAACGGGAGACTGCGGCCCACGAGAAGGGGCTCCAGTACGTGGGGCTCGAGGGCTACGTCGGCATCATCGCCAACGGCGCCGGTCTCGCCATGAGCACCGTCGACATCGTGAGCCAAGTGGGTGGCAAGCCCGCCAACTTCCTCGACATCGGCGGCGGCGCGAGCGCCGAAGTGATGACCGGCGCGCTCGAAGTGATCAACAACGACCCCAACGTGCGGTCGATCTTCATCAACATCTTCGGTGGGATCACCAAGGGCGAGGAAGTTGCGAACGGGATCGTCGAGGCACTCAAGCGGGTGTCGATCGACGCGCCGATCGTGATCCGGCTCGACGGCACGAACGCCGACGAGGGCCGAGCGATCCTCGAACCGCATCTGTCCGACACTCTGCAGATCGAGCCCACGATGGTCGCGGCCGCCGAACGGGTCGTCGAGCTCGCGAAATCACGAGGAGCATCCTGATGGCGATCTTTGTCGACGAGACCACAAAGGTCGTCTACCAAGGCCTCACCGGATCGCAGGGCAAGTTCTACGGGTTGCTCAACCGCGACTACGGCACGCAGGTCGTCGCCGGGACGAACCCGAAGAAGGCCGGCACCGACGTCGAGGGCATCCCGGTGTTCGCATCGGTTGCCGAAGCCGTGAAGGAGACCGGCGCCAACGTGTCGTGCGTGTTCATCCCCGCGCCTGGTGTGAAGGACGCGGTCCTCGACGCCGCCGCGGGCGGCGTCGAGCTCATCGTGGTGATCACCGAAGGCGTACCCGCGCACGACGAGGCGTGGTTCTACAACTTGCTGCGCCGCGACTATCCCGATGTGCGACTGCTCGGACCGAACTGTCCCGGCATCATCAGCCCCGGCAAATGCAACATCGGCATCACTGCGGGCCACATTGCCAAGGAGGGCGGACCGGTGGGCATTGTCAGCCGCTCGGGCACGCTCACCTACCAGGCGCTCTACGAGCTGAAGACCAACAACATCGGGGTGACCACCTGTGTGGGCATCGGTGGCGACCCGGTGCCGGGCACAAGCTTCATCGACTGCCTGCGCGCCTTCGAGGCCGACCCGGAGACCAAGGCCGTGATGATGATCGGTGAGATCGGCGGGTCGGCGGAGGAAGAGGCCGCCGCG
>CAMDCC010000224.1 GCA_945889545.1 Bifidobacterium breve
CCCCCCAAAACCCGCTCTGTTCCCCTGTCGCGGGTTGATGGAAGGGTCGGAGGCGATTGCTCTGGCGTCGATCGCGGCGGGATGTCGGTTCTTTGCGGGATACCCGATGACGCCGTTCACCGAGGTGCTCGAGCACTTCGCCAAGTACCTCCCCGACGTGGGTGGCACGTGCATCAACGCCGAGAGTGAGCTCGAGGCGGTTGGCATGGCGTGGGGCGCGCTCTCGACCGGCGCACGCGCTGCGACCGGCTCGACAGGTCAGGGCTTGTCGCTCATGCAAGAGTCGTTTTCCGAGATCACGCTGGCCGAGCTGCCACTCGTGATCTTCAACATGGCACGCGGCCAACAGGACTATTTCCAGTCCACCCGCGGCGGCGGGCATGGCGACTATCGCCACATCGTCCTCGCGCCGATGGACATCACCGAGGCGGTTGAGCTCACGCAGCTCGCGTTCCATCTCGCCGACACTTGGCGCAACCCCGTGCTTGTGTATGGCGACTACCTGACCGCGCACACGCGTGAGTCAGTCACGGTTGACACGATCGACTTCGGCCCGGTGCCCGACAAGACATGGGCGCTCGACGGCTCACTCACCGGCTCGGGCAACTCCCGCCTCGTCTCGCCGCTCGGGTTCGGGAAGCACGGGCACCCCAACCCGGGCATCGAGCAGCACCTCCGCACCATCGCGGCGAAGCACAAGGCCATCGAAACCGCCGAGGTTCGGTGCGAGTCGGGCTTCACCGACGACGCCGAGACGATCGTGGTGGCGTTCGGCACCCCGGCAAAGTTCGTGCGCTACGTGGTGCAGGCACTTCGCGCGGAAGGCGAACGCGTCGGATACGTGCGTCCGATCTCACTCTGGCCGTTCCCGTACGAAGCGGTGGCGGAAGCTGCAACGGGTGCACGGACCGTCGCAGTCTTCGAGCTGTGCGCTGGCCAGATGATCGAAGACGTTCGGCTCGGCGTGCTCGGCGCCGCGCCCGTCGTGGGCATCGGGGGGATCTCCACCGACGGCTCCGGCTTCGGCGTCGGTCCCCTGCTCGACGCCGAGCGCATCCGAGAGCGCATCCTCGCCGTGCACCGCGGCGGGGCCGACGCCGAGCTACCACCGCTTCCCGACAACGAGAGGACCCAGGGATGAGCCCGAGCATCCAGCTCCCGGTGCTCGACACCAGTGTGGCGCCGACCGCGGCTCGCAAGGTCGGTGACCTCAAGCCCGATCTCCTCCTTACCCAGGAGCACAACATGTGCCCCGGCTGTGGCGAGCCGCTCGTGTTGCGTTCGTTTCTGGAAGCGTTGAGCGAGCTCGACATCGCACAGCGGAGCATCGGCATCCTCGGTGTCGGGTGCTACACGAGCTTTGGGATGACGATGGATGTCGACCTCATCCAAGCGCTGCACGGGCGTGCCCCGTCGATCGCGACGGGGGTGAAGCGGATGCGGCCCGATTCGATCGTGTTCACGCTCCAAGGCGACGGCGACATGGTGAACGAAGGGCTCCAGGAGGTGCTGCACACCGCCGCGCGCGGCGAGAACGTCACCTGCATCCTCCTAAACAACGGCGTGTTCGGTGAGACCGGGGGTCACATGACCGCGACCACGGTCCTCGGGCAGCGCACCAAGAACTCACTCGAAGGCCGCAACGCCGAGTACCACGGGTACCCGATCCTCATCGGAGACCTGCTCGCGCGGCTCGAAGGTGCCGCATATGTGGCGCGCGGGTCGGTACACAACGCGGGTGCCGTCGCGCGCACGAAGAAGATGCTCAAGCGTGCCTTTGAGATCCAACGCGACGGGGGCGGTTTCACCTTCGTTGAGGTGCTCACGATGTGCCCCACCGGGTGGTTCATCCCGACCGGCGAGGGACCCGACTACATGCACGAGACGCTCGGCGAGGTTCACGTGATGGGCGAGTTGAAGGCCGACGGCCGCATCAAGTCGACCGAAGAGCTCCACGAGGAGAACGTGAAGCGTCAGCGCGAGATCGAAGCACGACTCGCCGCCGGTGGACTAGAAGCCGATGAGAGAGAAGGCGGATCATGAACTTCAACTACCCAGCGGAGGCCGAAGCCTTCCGGGCCGAGTTGCGCTCGTGGCTCGACACCAACTTCACGGCTGAGTACCAGTCGATGCAGTCGGTGATCGGGTGCTCGCCGAGCGATCCCGACCTCGCCAAGAATCGAGAGTGGAACGCGAAGCTTGCCGACGCGCGCTACACGGCCATCGCGTGGGCAGAGGAATACGGCGGCCGCGGCGCCGGGATCATGGATCAGGTCGTGTACGCCGAGGAGATGCACCGCGCGGGCGCGCCATCCACCGTCAACCTCATTGGCCTCTCGAACATCGCGCCGGCGATCATGACGTACGGCACCGACGAGCAGAAGAGCACGCTGCTTCCCCGCATGTTGCGCGGCGATGACATCTGGTGCCAGGGCTTCTCCGAGCCCGACGCCGGCTCCGACCTCGCCGGACTCAAGACCAGCGCGGTGCGCGACGGCGACTGCTTCGTCGTGAACGGCCAGAAGACGTGGAACACGCTGGGGCAAATCTCCAACTGGTGCGAGCTGCTCGTGCGCACCGATCCCACGGCGCCCAAGCACAAGGGCATCACGTGCTTGCTCGTGGACATGACGCTCCCGGGCATCGAGGTCCGCCCGCTCACGACGATCGTCGGTGACTCGGAGTTCAACGAGATCTTCTTCACCGACGTGCGCGTCCCCGCGAGTGCACTCCTCGGCGGCGAGAACGAAGGCTGGCGGGTGGCGATCACCACCCTCACGCACGAGCGCGGCGGTGTTGCCGCCCTACATCTGGGGCTCCGGGCACAGATCCGCTCTCTGCTCGACCTTGCGAGTCGCACACCAATGGGGAACGGACGCACCGCAGCCGAAGTCCCAGCTCTACGTCAACGCCTTGCACGCGTCTACCTGGAAGGCGAGCTGCTCAAGCTGCTCTCGGACCGGGCGCTGTCGGGGGCACTGCATGGACGCGAGCTCGGCCCCGAGAGCAGCCTCGCCAAGCTCGTGTGGAGCGAGACGGCGCAGCATGTGGGCGAGGTGGCGGGCGCCGTCCTCGGGCCCGATGCCAACACCGGGCAGTGGGGACGAGACCGCGTAGGAATGCGATCGCACACGATCGCCGGTGGCACGACTCAGGTGAACAAGAACATCATCGCCCAGCGAGTCCTCGGACTCCCTCGCGCCTGACCGCGGGCGCCGCCTGGCGCGTCGCGCCTGGCAAGATCAGCACCAATGGCATGGTGGGAATGGGTGCTCGCAGTTCTCGGTGGTGTGCTCGTGCTGGTCGCCGTCTACGACGTCACCCAACGACGTCACGCCATCCTGAAGAACTTCCCGGTCATCGGGCACTTTCGCTACCTGCTCGAAGCCGTCGGTCCCGAGCTGCGTCAGTACATCGTCACGAGCAACGACGCCGACAAGCCATTCACGCGTGACCAGAGGCGCTGGGTGTACACCTCAGCACGGCGAGTCAACAACTACTTCGGCTTCGGTACCGACAACGACATCGAAGGCTCGTCCAACTACTTGATCGTGAAGCACGTCGCGTTTCCCCTTGCGGGAACGCCGGTCCACGGCACTGGCGCCCTGCTCGCCGATGTTGCCTCGCTGCCATGCGCAAAGGTGCTTGGCGCACCGCGTGGGCGCCCAAACGCGTTTCGCATGCGCTCTGCCGTCAACATCTCCGGCATGAGCTACGGCTCACTCAGCTCCGTCGCGGTCGAGGCGCTCAACAAGGGAGCCGCGCTCGCCGGCACGCTCCAAGCCACGGGCGAGGGTGGGCTCACGCGCCACCACCGACATGGCGGCGAGCTCATCTGGCAGATCGGCACCGGCTACTTCGGCTGCCGCAACTCCGATGGCACCTTCAGCCTCGAGCGGTTCACCGATGTGGTTGCGGCTACTCCACAGCTCCGCGCGATCGAGGTGAAGCTGAGCCAGGGCAGCAAGGCCGGACTCGGTGGAGTGCTCCCTGCGGCAAAGATCACGCAAGAGATCGCGGAGATCCGCGGCATACCGCTCGGCGTCGATTGCATCAGCCCGCCGAGCCACTCGGCCTTCCACGACGCCGACAGCATGCTCGACTTCGTGGAGCAGCTCGCCCAAGTGTCGGGACTTCCCATTGGCATCAAGTCCGCGGTGGGTGAGCTGAAGGTCTTCAGTGACCTAGCGCAGCTCATGGGTCGGGGCGACCGCGGCATCGATTTCATCACTATCGACGGTGGTGAAGGTGGAACGGGCGCGGGACCGCTGGCATTCGTCGACCACGTGGCGTTGCCATTCAAGATCGGGTTCTCGCGCGTCTATCGATGCTTTGCGGAGGCCGGCATGGAACACAACATCGTGTTCGTGGGCGCCGGGAAGCTCGGATTCCCCGAGACGGCACTCCTTGCCTTTGCGCTCGGTTGCGACGCCGTCAACGTCGGCCGCGAGGCGATGCTGTCGATCGGATGCATCCAGGCGCAGCGGTGCCACACCGGACGGTGCCCCACCGGCGTCACGACGAACTCGCCGTGGCTCAAGCGTGGTCTCGACCCCGCGCTGAAGTCGGTGCAGTGCGCGAACTACCTCGTGCAGCTCCGCGACGAGCTGCTCCAGCTCAGCCGAGCGTGCGGCCGAGTCCATCCTGCACTCGTCACGCTCGAGAGCATCGAGGTGCTCGACGACCGGTTCGGCGCGCGCCCCGCACGGGACGTGTTCGCCTACGAGCCCGAGTGGGGCGTGCCGTCGCCGACCGACCGCGCTGCACTCAGCACACTGATGGAATCCGCGCCACCAGCCTGAACCTGCCGCAGCGCGCCAGATCTGGCGGGTCAGATTCGGGCGGTCTTTGTGAGCTCGGCCGTCTTCTTGAGCATGCCAACGACGATCGGTGCGAACGCCTCGATCTTGGGGTTGTCGAGCACGCCGTTCACGTACCGCGAGTACTGACCTTCCAGCACGATTGCGAGCTTGAAGCCCGCGAGGATCTCGTAATAGTCGATCTGGTCCGTCGGGCGGCCGCTCACCTTGGTGTAGTGCGCAAGCAGCTCCGAACGCTTCGGCATCCCCTCCATCGGCACGTACCCGGCGTCGGAGAATGGCTCGTCGTCGCGCGGCCACCCCTGGATCACCCAGCCGAGATCGATC
>CAMDCC010000225.1 GCA_945889545.1 Bifidobacterium breve
GTCTCCGACGGGTCACGAGCCCGGCGCTCGTCGTTGCCGGTGCGCTCGACGGCCTCGTGCCGCTGGCCCACGCGCAAGCCTTCGCGGCCGAGCTTTCCAGCGCTCGCCTTGAGGTCATGCCCGACGCCGCGCACTGGCTCCAGATGGAGCGCCCTGCCGACCTCGCCACCCTCATGCGGGCGTTCCTGGCGACCGAGTGAGGCCCGTCAGGCGGTGATCGTCACCGGCGTGCCGAGCGGCACCTGCCGGGAGATCTCGAGGATGACGTCGTTGGCTACGCGGACGCATCCATTCGAGATGTCTTTGCCGAAGTCGGTGGTGCTCGGAGTGCCGTGCACTGCGATCTGGCCCGGTCCGCCCTGAAATTCGTAGAGCACGTCTGAGTAGCCCGAAATCCCGAGCGCGTACACGCCGTAGACCTTGCTCGGCTTCTTCGTGAGATCGACGGGGTCGGTCACGTAGTAGACGCCGAGCGGCGTCGGGGTGTTGGGCCGACCGATGACGACGGGTGCGGTGAGCACGACCTGCCCGGCGTTGGTGAAGGTGAGCTCGTGCTTCTCGAGGCTGATCGTCATCGCAAATGAGGTCGAGCCGAGGGTGACGGTCGAGTCCTCAACCCAGCCCTTGGAACCATTGGGACGCATCGGGAGGAGTGCCTCGATCCATCCCGGTTGTTGGGAAACGACAAGGAGCGTGCGGGGTAGCCCGTAGTCGCTCTTTGCGGTGAGTGTTCCGACCACCTCAGACGCAGTGTCAGGCGACGCGTACGCGGTGAGGTCCTCGCCGTTGGTGGTCGCGACCACGGCGGGTGGCGGGGCGCCAGGAAGAGTGGTCGTGGGTGCTAGCGGGCTTGTCGTGGTGGTTGGCGAAGCTCGCACCACGGTGGGTCGCTCCCCACCGCTCAAGGCGAGCGACGTGCCGCCTACGGCGACGACGGCCAAGAGCCCACACCCGACGAGCCGACGGCGGGTGAATCGGTGGGCCGATTGCCTGCGCTCCGCGCGCGTCAACCCTGCCTGTCCCTCATCCATGAGAGCGGGAGCCTACCGGGGGTCGCTTCGCGGGCGACCCCCCAACGGGAAATAGTGCGTTTGGACCGTACCGCATCAAGTTGGACGTTCTCGACCGGCCCATGTTAAGAACTTGTCGCAGGTAGTGTTCGCAGCGGAGGCAGACCATCTCCTCCAGCGGGGGTTTTGGGGCGCGGCCGTAGCTGCGTGAAGCAGGGGAGGACGATGATGCATTCACGGAGGATTGTTGCGATTGTCGCGGTGGTCGCCACGGCTGGGTTGCTCGCCCTCGGGTCCGGGCCCTCCAGTGCGGTCGGCGAGGTTCTCACCGCCGGCACGAACACGACCACCGCGTCGGGTACGCCGGTTGCCGTCACGGGATTCAACGTGACGGGAGGATCCGGCGACGTGCAAGTGAGCTTGGCGACCTCCGTCTCGGGTGTCGGCACGATCACGCTGGGAACGTTGACCGGTCTCACCTTCTCTTCGGGCGACGGCACCGCCGACGAGTCGATGGCCTTCCGCGGCACGCTTGCCAACGTGAACGCCGCGCTCGCCTCGGTGTCGTTCACCCCAGCGCCAGGCTTCGTCGGTGTAGTGACGATCAACAGTCAGGCCAGCGATGCTGACGGCGTGGCCAACCCCGACAACGGGCATTACTACCAGTTCGTGAACACGGGGGACGTCACATGGGCCGCGGCGAACACCGCAGCGGGCGGGATGTCGTACTACGGCCTTACCGGCTACCTCGCGACGATCACCTCGCAGGCCGAAGAGGACTTCGTCCAGAGCAAGATCGGCGCGGCCGAAGCGTGGATCGGCGGGAGCGACGCGGGCACCGAAGGCGACTGGAAGTGGGTCGGCGGTCCGGAGGCCGGCACGACGTTCTGGCTGGCTGCGTGCACGACCGGACTCCAGGGGGTGTGCGGAACCACCGGCCAGTTCAACTTCTGGAGTGCCAGCGAGCCGAACAACTTCGGAGGGCCCGGCGAGGACAACCTGCAGATCGTCGCCGGAGGCAGCGGGTTCTGGAATGACTTCCCCGACTCCTTCACGCTGCCCTACATCGTCGAGTTCGGTGGCCTCGGGAGCGCGACATTCCCGACCGGAGTCACGACGGTGACGGTGACCGCTGCTGTGGCTGTCCCGTCCGGGAGGACCAACTTCACCGGGTAACTGACATCAACATCGCGAAGCGCTTCAGGCGCCCCTACGGGGGCGCCTGATCGCGTCTGGTGCCGTTCCCCCACCCCAGGAAGGCGTAAGCGCCGCCCGGAACACACACACGTACACGGACTTCGCCTACGACGCGAATGGCGTGATGGTCGCGCAGGCCAGCGCGAGGACTGACGATCAGCTGAGGGCGCTCAGGGGGCTGTTCAGGTAGTAGCGGTGGAGCGGGCGGCCTCGTCGGCTGCGAGCAGCATCAGACGGAGGTCGAGCAGCAGATCCATGATCTCGGACGCGGCGACGAGGTCGCGGCCTCGGAACTGCTCGAGTGCTTCGTCGATCCGTCCGGTCAGTGCCTGGTCATCCATGGTTGCTGCCCTCCTTGGTTCTGCAACGTACTCGGTGCCTAGATGCTTCCCGTGTCACATTCTCTGTCACGGTGCTTACCTACTTGTTCACTTTCGCAGCAGGGTGTGACGGTGATGCTTCTGGGATGTGAACGCCCGATGACGCCTTACGTGGCCTCGTCGAGGCCCTGCTGGAGGGTGGTCCACGCAAGGAGGGCGCATTTGATGCGCACGGGGAACTTCACGACGCCCTGGAGGGCTTCGAGGTCACCGAGGCGGGCACCTTCGAGCTCTGAGCTCCCTTCGGAGCCGTCTGTGACGGATCCTTCGCCGGATCCTTCCAGTCCAGATTCAGCGAGCCCAGATTCGGCGAGATGAGACTCGTGGATCGACATCAGCGCCGTGAACGCCCGGATGACGCCGCGAGCCTCCTCGACCGTCTTGGCCTTGATGGCCGCGCTCATCATCGACGTGGACGCCTGGCTGATCGAGCAGCCCTGGCCAGCTGTGCGCACGTCAGTGACCACTCCGTCGTCGACCTCGAGGTAGAGGATCACCTCGTCACCGCAGAGCGGGTTGAAGCCCTCGACCCGATGAGCCGGTGGCACCGGGAGCTCGCCTCGGTTTCGTGGCGCGCGGTAGTGGTCGAGGATGATCTCGCGGTAGAGGTCTTCGAGGCCGGCCATGGTGTCCGAGTTTCCCTTAGATCGCGAAGAAGCGCTCAGCGGTGGCAAGGGCCTCTACCAATGCATCCACGTCGGCCTCGTCGTTGTAGACGTAGAGCGACGCACGGGTGGTTGCAGGCACGCCGAGCACGCGCATCAACGGCTTGGCGCAGTGATGGCCGGCCCGTACGCACACGCCGGACTCGTCGACGACCTGAGAGACGTCGTGGGCGTGAATGTTGTCGAAGAGGAACGACACCGCACCGCCCCGTTGCTCCACATCACGCGGACCATAGATCGTGAGGCCAGCGCCGAAGCGGTTCGTGAGCTGGTCGACCATGTAGGTGGTGAGCGTCTTCTCATGCTCGCGCACGGCATCGAGCCCGAGGCCGGTGAGGTAGTCGACGGCCGCGCCGAGCCCGATCGCCTCGACGATCGGCATCGTGCCCGCCTCGAACTTCCAGGGCACGTCGTTGGTCGTGAAGCCGTCCTTCGTGACGTCGCGGATCATCTCGCCGCCGCCGAGGAAGGGCGGCATCGCCTCGAGCAGCTCGGGGCGGGCCCAGAGCCCACCGATCCCGCTCGGGCCGAGCATCTTGTGGCCGGTGAAGCCCACGAAGTCGGCGTCCCAAGCCGCCACATCGACGGGGAGATGGGGGACGGCCTGGGCGGCGTCGACGAGCACGAGCGCACCGGCCGCATGCGCCGCCGCCGAGAGGTGTGAAATGTCGTTGATGGTGCCGAGCACGTTCGACGCAGCCGTGACCGACAGCAGCTTGGCGCCGTCGAGCAGACGATCGAGGTCCGTGAGGTCGAGCAGGTAGTCGTCGGTAAGGGGGATCCACCGCAGCTCGACGCCTCGCTCCGCCGCGAGCATCTGCCACGGCACAACGTTGGCGTGGTGCTCCATCTCGGTGATGACGATCGCATCGCCCTCGCGCACGTTCACTCGCGCCCAGGTGTTTGCCACAAGGTTGATCGCCTCGGTCACGTTCTTCGTGAAGACGATCTCGTTGGGTGAGGCTGCGCCGAGGAGAGCAGCGACCTTGGCGCGGGCGCCCTCGTAGGCTGCGGTCATCTCTTCCGCGATCGTGTACACGCCGCGGTGCACGTTGGCGTATGACTCGCGGTAGGAGCGATCCATCGCGTCGAGCACCTGGATCGGCTTCTGGGCCGACGACGCAGAGTCGAGGTACACGAGGCGCTTCCCGTGTACCTGGCGCTTCAGGATCGGGAAGTCGGCCTGGATGCGTGCCACGTCCAGATCCTTCATCTCTGGTCGCTTCCGCTACGACGTCCCGGCCATTCCACCCGGGTCGCTTCGCTGCGCCATCCCGCTCGTCCGAGCACGGCTCCGCTGCGCTCCTCGGCCACGGCTCCGCTGCAGCTCATGCCGCGTGCTCCTTGTTCGCGGCGCGGAACGTGTCGAAGCCGTCGTGCTCCACGCGCTCGGCGAGCTCCGGTCCGCCGTCGGCGACGATGCGCCCGTCGAGCAGCACGTGCACGCGGTCGGGCGTGAGGTAGCCGAGGATGCGTCGGTAGTGCGTGATCAGGAGGATGCCGAGGGTGGGCCGCACTTTGCGCACGACCGTGATGCCTTCGGCAACGACTCGCAGCGCGTCGATGTCGAGGCCGGAGTCGGTCTCGTCGAGCACCGCGACGTCGGGTTCGAGCATGGCCATCTGGAGGATCTCGTTGCGCTTCTTCTCGCCGCCAGAGAAACCTTCGTTGAGGTAGCGCTGCACGAAGCGATCGTCCATGCCGAGCTTCTTGGTCCACTCGATGAGGGCCATGCGCACCTCGAGCACCGAGAGGTCGGGGATGCCTTTGCGCGCGGCCATGGCCTGACGCAAGAAGTTGAGGACGCTCACACCCGGGATCTCTTCGGGGTGCTGGAA
>CAMDCC010000226.1 GCA_945889545.1 Bifidobacterium breve
CCCTTGGGGGAGTGTGCAGCCACGATGTCGTCGACGTTTTCGGTGCGGAGCGCTTCGACGTACGTGTCATGCAAGAGCAGCGCCGCGAGGCGCGCGTGCGGAGGCTGCTGACCTTCGTCGGAGGGCGTACGGCCGTCAGGCCGGCGGCCGACGGTGCCGATCTGGAGCTCTCCGAGGATGCCGTCGTGACCCACCGGGAACAGCGCGACCGTCTCGCTTTGTGTCATGAGCCCGCTCGCGACCTGCTTGAGCGTGACGACCCCGTGAGTCAGCGTGTACCAGCCTTGGCGGATCTCCACGAGGGCGTTCCACCCGTGAATCTCAATGGCCTCGCGCAGCGTTTCGTACTGACCACGGATCTCATCGACGGTTGTGCCGGTCAAGAAACGCCACGACCCTTCGGTGTCGCCCTCCCGGGCCAGGGTCCAAGCCAGGGGAGCATCGGCGGCAAGGGTGGCCGCGATCTGGTGCACATCCTGGGTGAACTCGGAGTGGATGTGCCTCCAGGTCAGGGTGCCGGACTGCTCGGCCACGTGGGCATGAGCGACGGCTTCCTCGTGCATTGACTGCGTCGCTGGTCTGCTCATGTCGCTGGTCTGCTCATGCTGACTGCCCCCGTCTCGCCTCTGCCGCATTGTAAGCGCTATGTTGGGTCCGCTCCCGAGAGCTGCCAGCGAGGAGGGCCGTCATGACCAAGCTCGAGCTCCGCGATCTCAGTCCCGCGTTCGGCTTCGAGGTGCGAGGTTACGACCCGGCCGTGGAGCTGGACGTCGACGAGCGCCGGTTGCTCAAGGACGCGTTCGACCGTCGTGGACTGGTCGTGTTCCGAGGCATCGACATCGACCGCGCTGGTCAGACCTTCCTCGTGCAGATGTTCGCCGGCGACGGTTACCCCTCGGAAGAGTCGGTGGCCGCGACTGTCGCCAAGCAGAAGACGTTCATGATCTCCAACATCGTGCCCGACGCCGTCGCGCCGTTCGGCGAGCTGCTCTTGCACTCCGACGCCATGTGGTCCTTCGCACCGTACGAGGTCTTGTCACTGTACGGCGAAGACGTCGAACCGCCGGTCCCCCCGACGCAGTTCGTGAGCACGACGCACGCGTGGGAGGCGCTGCCCGACGACCTGCGGGCGCGGGTCGAAGGCTTGGAGGCTGTGCACTCCACGGGTCAGCAAGCAAAGGGCGACGACGCCGAGAATGCCCAGAAGTTGCTCAAAGCCACCTTCGCAAATGAGCACTCCACCACGACACCCGTCGGTTATCGCAACCCTCGTACCGGCACGACGATGTTGTACGTGTGCCCGATGATGACCCATGAGATCGTCGGACTCCCGAAGCAGGAGAGCGACGATCTCCTCGCTGAGCTGTTCAGCTACATGGACTCCTCCCAGCACACCTTTGAGCTGCACTGGCAGCCCGGTGATCTCGCGATCTGGGACAACCTCGCCGTGCAGCACGCGCGGCCCGACGTCAATACGGAGCACGGTGCACGCACGCTGCGCAAAGTCGCGCATCCCCCAGTGCCCGGTTCGGTCGGCACGATCGAAAGTCCCAAGTGGGGGCGAGAAGAAGCGTTGACCGCCGCCACAACGACGCGCGAGCTGTCGGAGGAAAAGGCGTGAGCACGACCGTCGCTGACATCTATTGGGATCCCTGGGATCGGGAGATCTACGAGAATCCGCGCCCCGTCTACCGGCAGCTCCGCGACCACGCGCCCCTGTACCACAACGATCGCCACGGCTTCTATGCGATCAGCCGGTACGACGACGTGGAGCGCATGCTGATGGACCGCGACACGTTCATCTCCGGCAAGGGAACCATCCTCGACGCCATGCTCGCGAACACGCCGATTTCGCCCGGGTTGTTCATCTTCGAAGACCCGCCGTTCCACACCTTCCACCGGGCGCGACTCATGCGGGTGTTCACGCCGCGCGCGGTGAATCTGCTCGAGCACGACGTGCGCGAGTTCTGTGCGAGGACCCTCGAAGCGCTTGCCGGACATGAGCACTTCGACATGATGGGTGATCTCGCCCGTGAGGTTCCGATGCGCGTGATGGGCCTGCTGTTGGGGATCCCCGAGAGCGACCAGCGGGTCTTGCGTGACCACTTCATCGAGACGATGCACCGGCCCAAGGGGGTTGAAATCGATCGCACCTTCGTGAGCGATACCTTCTCGACGTACCTCGACTACCGCGAGGAACACCCGTCCGACGACCTCATGACGCGGTTGCTCCTCACGGAGTTCGAAGACGAGACCGGGACGACCAGGCGCCTCACTCGTGAGGAGCTCGTCACATACATCAACCTCATCGCTGCGGCGGGGAACGACACGACCGGGCTCTTGATCGGATGGACCGCGAAGCTGCTGAGCGACCATCCCGACCAACGAGCGGAGATTGCGAACGACCCGTCGTTGATCCCGAACGCGATTGACGAGATCGTGCGGTTTGAGCCGCCTGCGTACTCGTTCGGACGCTATGTAGCTCGTGATACCGAGCTCGTCGGGCAGACGGTCCCCGCAGGTTCGATCGTCATGTGCGTGTCCGGTGCGGCCAACCAAGACGACCGCGTGTTCGGCCCCGACGCCGAGCAGTTCGATATCCACCGAACGATGCAACGACACATCAGCTTCGGGTACGGCCCCCACTTCTGCATTGGCGCGAACCTCGCCCGCCTCGAAGGGCGCATCGTCCTGGAGGAGCTCATGAAGCGGATGCCGAACTGGCAGGTCGACAACGACAACGCTCGATTGATCTACGGCGGCCCAACCCGGGGCTGGGAGCACCTGCCGGTCAGCGTCGGGTAGCAGCTCAGCCCGAGGTCTTGCAGAACCCGCCGAATCTGTCGAGGTACTCGGCGAACCCAGCTCGGATCTCCTCAGTGGTGAGGCCGAATTCTTCAGCCGTATAGCGGTGCTCACCACGTGATCCAGCCGTGTTCTGTGCGGTCCACGCGATCATTGCCGCGCGCACGTCGTCGTCGAGCCGCAGACCCGCAAACTCGTAGATGCGCTCGACGGCGCCCATCGGGTCGGTCTGGAGCTCGGGCTGACCGACGTCGAAGAATCGGTCCTCGCCAAGAACGGCGCGATCGGCCATCGCGCGGCGCACGCCACCCAGAAGGTGCTCGAGCGTCTGGCGACCGAACTCCCGATCGGCCGTCCACTCCGGGAGTCGCATGCGGGTGTGCTCGGCGATGACGCTGCAAGCCGAGGGGATCACCTTCTCCGGATCCCGGTGCGTCATCACGAAGCGTGCGTTCGGATAGTGCGAAGCGAACGCTCCCAGCGTGTACATCGACTCTGGGCTCTTGAGGAGCCAACGGTACGGCGGACGTCGCGAGTGGAGAAGCCGCAGGATCCGCTCGTGGTACGGGAACGCGCTCGTGTGATCAGCCGTACGCCAGTACTTCGCGTAGGTTGGCACGCCCAAGACGTTCGGGCTTTCGTGGAACGAGAGCTCATGGATCCGGCGGTCCTCTGCAGGGCCGTCCACTGTTGCGATGTGCTGCACATTCTGGTCGACGGACGCTTGGGGCCGTCGAGGATCGTCATGCTCGCTCGCAAGCTCTGGCGGAGGGACGGGATCGATGAGCTCCCACTTCCGTGCGTAGCGGAACTGTGGGTCGATGGCGAGCAGGTAGTGCGTAGCCGTGGTACCCGACCGACCGGTGCCGATGATGACCAACGGCCCTTCGACTTCGTGTGCCGCAGCCTCGTCCGCGTGCTCGGCGTACCAACCCTCGACGCGTAGGCGGTTCACGAGGCGGTCGACGACGATCGTCTCGATCAGCGCCGCCGCGGCCGGGTCGTCGCCGAGGTCGACGGGGATTGCCGCGACGAGATGTTCGAAGCCGTCCTGCCACCCGTCAGGTCCGAAGTCCGACAGCCCGGTGCGGCGTCGTGCTCGGTCGAGGAGTTCTTCGGGTGTGGTGTTCATCGGTCCCAACGTGCTCAAGCGCGCGAGATGTTAACTTCAGCCTGCATCGGACACCACCGGCCATCGCCGTTCGCGGAACATGTTGGGGTGCCCTCGTCCGCGCTGATCGACAAGCTTCTCCGTGAGATCCCGCACGCTCGCGACGCGGTGTTGAATGAGGACACCACGGCGGTCCTGGTCGAGCGATTACAGGACGCGGCGCGTCTGCTGTCCGAGTTCCCGCTCACGAGCAATCCGACGGATCGCGCGGAATCGTTTCGCTACCTGCTCTCGATGACCGCGTACGCGATCGATGCCGGCGTGCTCAACGCCGATCCACTGGAACCGATGTTCTCCCAGCCGTACCGCCTGCACCTGCTCGATTGGGGAGGCGCCAGCCCTGATGCCGTGTACCGGCGGGCGATGGTGCGGGACGACCGTTCGTATCGCGTGCATGGCCGACTCGGGAACGCGGAGTACCTTTCGATCGACTTCCGACAGGGTGCCGAGGCGTGCACGATCGCCCGTGACGAGCTCGACGAGAATGCCGACGGCAGCTTCGAGGTGTTCCTCGGCGGCTCCGACCGTGAGCAGCATTGGTGGCCGCTCCGCGAGGGCACCAGCGGCCTGGTGGTCAGGGAGCTCTTCGGCGATTGGCGCGGCGCCCGGCGCTCCGTGCTGCGCATCGACTGCTTGGACGGGGAACAAGCACCTCGTCCCGAGCACAGCAGCGGCCGGGTGGCCGCGGAGTTCAATGTGATCGGGGAATGGATCTTGGAGGGCGCGGTCCGTTACTGGGCCGAGCGATCCACTCGGTTGGCTATCGATGCGAGGAACCGGTTCCTGCCCGACCTGCGCCGGAGCGACACCAAGCTGCCGGTGACGAGCTTCGGATGGTGGGACCTCGAATCGGACGAGGCGCTCATCGTCGAGCTCCGTGACCCCGAGGCGGCGTTCTGGGGTCTGCACCTCGTCACCTCCTTGTGGCACACACTCGACTCTGCCAACCGGCTGACGACGCACAACGCCATCCAGGCGCACCGAGATGAGGACGGCACGTACCGGTTTGTGGTTTCGGCCGAGGACCCTGGGACCTTCAACTGGCTCGACACCATGGGCCTCCAGCGCGGCGTGATGATCCTTCGCTTCTGCGGTGCGGCGAACCCGGTTCCTC
>CAMDCC010000227.1 GCA_945889545.1 Bifidobacterium breve
TCCGCATCCCCGCCCCCAGCCACCCAGCTGCCGGCTCGCAGCGAGCCCCAAACCGCAGACCAAACCACGTTCACGCTGCTTACTGAAAGGTTCGGGCTAGGGCAATCGTGGCGACGTCAGAGGGATCATGAAACTCCGATTCGCGCTCCCCATCGTCCTGCTCTCCCGTGCCCGTGGAGATCGTCCAGGGCAACCTGCCCGAGGTGACGGTGACCGGCGACGGCCGAGTGATCACCCAGCACAAGGGTGGCGCGTTCGATCGGATGGCCCGCTTGCGCATCGCTCGTATCGACGACGACCGCATCCAGGAGCTGCTCGACCAGGCTCGGGAGATCGGGCTGCTCGACGACGACTCGCGCGACTACGGATCGCCGGGCGTCACCGACATGACGGACTCGACCGTGACGATCACCATCGACGGCGACGAGACCTTCTGAACCCGTCCCCACTACCGAGCGAGTGACGCTTTGCCGCGTATTTGGGGGTAAAGCGTCACTTGCTCGGTAAGAACGTGGTCAGGACGACAGGATGCGGCGGGCGACTTCTACGTCGCGTTGCATCTGGGCGACCAAGGCGTCGACGGAGTCGAACTGCTCCTCGCCGCGGATGCGGTCGACGAAGCGCACCTCGACCTGTTGGTCATAGAGGTCGCCGTCGAAGTCGAGGACGAACGCCTCGAGCAACGACTTCTTGGCATCCACATAGAAGGTGGGACGACGGCCGAGGGAGATCGCGGCGTTGCGCTCGACCCCGTCTTCGGCCACGAACCGCCCGGCGTAGATGCCGTCGGCGGGAAGGCACACCCGTTCTGGCACCGCGACGTTGGCGGTCGGGAATCCGAGCTCTCGCCCGCGTGCGTCGCCGTGCTCGACCGATCCGCGCACCGAATGCGGACGCGGCGGACGGCCCAGCATCTGGGCCGCCTTGGCCACGTCGCCCGCGGCCAGGAGCTCCCGGATCCGCGTCGAGGAGTACGGCAACCCGCTCGAGTCGCGCTCAGCTGTGACCAGACCGAGTCCCACCACCTCGAAGCCGAGCTCGGCACCCATCTGCTCGAGCAGTCGGACGGTGCCGTGACGCTTGTGGCCGAAGTGGAAGTCGGCGCCGACCACCACAAGTCGCGCACCGAGGCCGTCGACGAGAACGTCGCGGACAAACTCTTCAGCAGGTTCGCGGCTGCGCGCCTCGTCGAACGTGAGCACGCAGATCGTGTCGAGAAATCCCGTGGCTTCGAGCAGCTCGAGCTTGTGGTCGAGTGGGGTGAGCACCTTGGGCGCCGACTCGGGCCGCACGATCTCGGCGGGATGACGATCGAACGTGAGGCACACGGCCTCTTGATCCCGCGCCGTCGCGAGCTCGCGCACGAGCCGCAACACCGCTTGGTGGCCGAGGTGCACACCGTCGTATGCGCCGATCGTCACCACCGCGCCACGCGCCGATGCCTCGTACCCGATGAGATCCTGGACGACGCGGATCCCGCTCATGACTCGCCCGCCACAACCACGGCGGGCTTCATGCCCGCGCCGTGGCGTTCGTAGACCGCGAGCAGATCGCCGTTGGGATCGATCACCGCGAATGGTCCGTCGCCCGACTCTCTGAGAGTGCCGGCCGCGAACGTCATGCCATGGCGGATGCCGCGCGCGACCTCCGCGTCGACCTTGAGCACCTCGAGGTCGCGCATCGCTTCGCGTGGCGAGACCATGGCCGCACCGGGATCGGCTTCGATCACCTCGAGCGTGTGGGATTCGCCCAACCCGAACGACCCCACTCGGAGACGACGGAGCGTCTCGACGTGCGCGCAGCCACCGAGCGCGGCACCAAGGTCGGCGGCCAACGTGCGGATGTACGTGCCCGACCCGCACTCGACCCGGATCGTCGCCATGGGGAAGGGCCCGGGCTCGACCGCCTCTACGTCGATCTGATCGATGCGAACCGGACGCGGCGCGCGCTCGATCTCCTCACCGCGCCGGGCGAGGTCGTGGAGGCGGCGGCCGCCCACCTTGATCGCCGACACCATCGGAGGCACCTGCTCGATGTTGCCGATGAAGCGCTCAGAAGCGCTCTCCACCTGTTCACGCGTGATCTCCATCTCCTGGCGATCGAGCACGTCGCCCGCGGCGTCGAGCGTGCTGGTGGCCACACCGAAGCGCACGTCGGCGCGGTACTCCTTGGTGGTCTCCTGGAGGAAGCGCATGAGACGCGTCACGCGCCCGAGGCCGACGAGCAGCACGCCGGTCGCGTCGGGATCGAGCGTGCCGGCATGGCCCACGCGCTTTTGCCCGTAGGCCTTGCGCATCTTCGCCACCACGTCGTGCGAGGTGAAGCCCGTGGGCTTGTCGACCACGACCAGTCCGTTCACCATGGCTTACTCGCTGCGCCGCAGGGTACCTACGGCGCGCACGCTCGTTCGCGTGATCATGTGGAGGTGATCATCTACAGCGCCGCTCGCACTCGCGCGACGACGTCGGGGATCGAGAGGTCGGACGAGAAGCCGGCTGCAAACCGGTGACCCCCACCGCCGTGGCCTTCGGCAATGAGGCGGACATCGACGACACCTAACGAGCGGAGACTGACCCGCACGGTGCCGTCGGCCTCGTCCTTGAGCACGCATGTGACCTCGGCTTCGCTCGTGCGGCGCAGGATGTCGATGAGCCCTTCGACCTCTTCCATCTGCACGCCGTGCTTGGTGAGCAGCTCCTGGGTGATCGCGGTCCAGACGAAGCGCTCCTCGCTCACCAATTCGGCCGAGGCCAGCGCGTCGCCGAGGAGCCGGAGATACGTGAAGCGGTGCTCTTCGAACAACGTGCGGCTGAGGCGCGACACCGGCACGTCGAACTCGGTGAGGCGTCGCGCCATGTCGAACACCTCGGGCGTGGTGGTGTCGTACTGGAAACGCCCGGTATCGCACACGAGCGCGGCATACAGGCAGACAGCGGCGTCGCGGTTCAACGGGAGGCCGAGCTCGTCGACGAGCCGCAGCACCACCCATCCACTCGCCGCGGCTTCGGGCTCGACCAAGTTGATGGAGCCGTAACGGTCGTTCGAGATGTGGTGATCGATGACGATGAGCTCGCGCGCAGCCTTCGCCGGACGATCGAGGTCGCCGAGGCGCGCCAACGAGCCGCAGTCGAACGTGATCATCACGTCGGGCTTTTCCGGGAAGTCTTCCGGCGGTGTGAGCAGGTCGAGACCGGGGAGCTCGCGATAGTGCGGCGCCACGATGAACGGCGGCGGAAACGATGCGACCACGTTGCGCCCAGCGGCGCGCAGCACATGGAACAAGCCGAGCATTGAGCCGAGGGCGTCGCCGTCGGGAGCCACGTGACACGCCAGCGCCACTTGGGTTGCGTTGTCGATCGTGTACGCCGCTTCCGCCAGCGGAACATCTTCGGCGGGCAGGTTCGTGGGCTTCGCGGCCATCAGTCGTCCTGAGTGCGGTCGAGGGGATCGCGGTGGAGGTCGCGAATGATCTCCTCGACCCGCTGACCGGTCTCGATGGCCGGGTCTTCGCGGAAGTGGAGGTCTGGAAGGTACTTCAGCCGTACCTGACGCCCGAGAGTGGCGCGCATCCGGGGGCCGGCGGAGCGCAGTGCCGCCGCGACATCTTCGTCGTGCCGACCGAGCGATGAGTAGAAGACCGTGGCGTGACGCAGGTCGGGGCTCACGTTGACGCCGGTGATCGTCACCATCTCGAGCCGGGGGTCGGAAAGCCGCTCCAGATCATCGGCCAGGGCCTCACGCACGACCTCGTTGATACGCAGAGTCCGCGCGAAGCGCCGCTGCGATGGCATCAGAACTCGCCCAGCGAGGCGCTGTCGGAGTCGAGCCAAACGGTCTCAATGTCGAGCAGCTCGACGTTGGGCGCGTTGGCGACGAGCCGTTCGACCGACGCCAACACCTCCCGAAGGTGCCCGTCGCTCTCGGCAACCACCGCGACGGCGATGGCGGACCGCTGCCACGTGTCCTGGTGATCGACCTCGGCAACCGATACGTGGTGCCGGTGCCGGAGCCCGTCGACAATCGGACGGATCGCGGCGCGCTTGGTCTTCAACGACCGGGATTCCGGCACGAAGAGCTCGAAGCGAACCGCTGCGGCATGCATACCTCTCTATTGTGACGGCGCTGAGCCATAAAGTCAGAACGGTTGGAAGCGGCCGTTGGAAGCGGCCGTTGGAAGCGGCCGTTGGAAGGGGAGGACTCCGCATGGCGAAGTACGTGGCGGGGCGTCACACTGCCGATATCGAAGGCGACTTCGTCGTCTTCATCATCGGCGCACGCATCAACAAGCCGTGGCGGGCGATCCGAGCGATGCGAGCACTCGGCAACCTGAACAAGATGGTGAAAGACCTTGCCCAGAAGCCCGAGAAGGGGCTGCTCCACGCCGAGTCGGCGGGCTTCGTCTCGATCCAGTACTGGCGATCCTTCGACGACCTCGAGCGCTTCGCCAAGGACCCCGACCCGCACATGAAGCAATGGCGCAAGTACACCAAGCTCGCCCACAAGACCGGCGAGGCCGGGATCTGGCACGAGACGTTCCTCGTGAAGGCAGGTCAATACGAGGCGATCTACAACAACATGACGCCCCGCGGCCTCGCCAAGGCCGGGAAGTTCGTGTCGATCAAGGACTCGAGCCATGCCCGCGGCCGCGTCGGGTCGCCGACGGCGTGATCAGCTCGCGGTGCGGGCGATCTCCCTGAGCTCGTAGGTCTCGATGACGTCGCCGCCCTTGAGGTCTTGGAAGTCGGAGAGGCCGATGCCGCACTCGAAGCCGGTTGCCACTTCGCGGGCATCGTCCTTGAAGCGCTTGAGCGAGTTGATCGTGCCATTCCAGATGACCACGCCGTCGCGCAGGAATCGGACACGGGAACCACGGGTGATCACGCCACTTCGGACGTAGCAACCTGCGACCTTGCCGACGCGAGGCAGCGAGAAGACCTCGCGCACCTCGGCCTCGCCGGTGACCGCCTCCTGGAACTCGGGCTGGAGCATGCCCACGAGCGCGTTGCTCACATCCTCGAGGACGCCGTAGATGACTTCGTAGAGCCGCAGCTCCACGTTCTCGTGTTCGGCCCGCTCGC
>CAMDCC010000228.1 GCA_945889545.1 Bifidobacterium breve
GAGCCCGGGTCGGGGCACTACGAACGCATAACCCACCTCACCCATGCGGTCGTCGGGAACACCGACCACAGCAACCTGGGCCAGCGCGTCGTTCGCCATCATGAGGTTCTCGATCTCCGCCGGGTAGGCGTTGAACCCGCCGACAATGAACATGTCCTTCTTGCGATCGGTGATTCGGATGTAGCCGCGGTCGTCCATCACCGCGATGTCGCCGGTATGCAGCCAACCGTCGGGATCGATCGTGGCCGTGGTCTCCTCGGGTTCCTCGAAGTACCCCTGCATCACGTGGTACCCGCGGACGACCACCTCGCCCGGCTGACCGCGCGACACCTCGTTGCCGTCATCGTCCACAATCTCGAGCTCGGTGTCGGGAATCGCCCGCCCCGACCAGTTGGCGATCGTCTCGGGATCGTCGTCGTGGCGACACATCGCCGCGGTTCCGGTGGTCTCGGTGAGCCCGTAGCCAGTGATGATCGTCTCGAACGTCATCTCTTCGCGGAGCCGCTCGATGAGCTTCACGGGCACTGCCGCGGCACCGGTGACGGTGAGTCGCAGCGACGACAGGTCGTACGTCGAGCGTTCGGGGAAGTCGAGGACTCCCTGCAACAACGTCGGTGGCCCCGGAAGCACCGTGATGCGTTCCTTGGCCACCATCTCGAGCACCTTGGGCACGTCGAACACTTGGAACGGCACGATGGTGGCGCCGCGCAGGATGCACGACATCCACCCAGCCTTGTACCCGAACGTGTGGAAGAACGGGTTCACGATCAGGTAGCGGTCGCCTTCACGCATGCCGATGACATCGGTCCACGCTTCGTAGACGCGCAGCGACTGCCCGTGGGTGACCATCGCGCCCTTCGGTCGGCCGGTGGTGCCCGACGTGAAGATGATGTCGGAGAGGTCGTCGCTGCGAACGCTCGCGATGCGCGCGAGCGCGTCCGACTCCGAAACCTGTTCACCTACCGCCAGGTAGTCGAGGAACGGGACCGTTCCCTTCGGTGCGTCGCCGCGGAGCACCACGGTGTGCTCGAGCGCGGGGAGGTCGACGTCCGCATCCCTCAACATGGCCACGTAGTCGGTGTCGAGGAAGTCGGTCACGGTGAACAACATCCGGGCGCGCGACTTCCCGAGCACGAACGCAGCCTCGGGTCCCTTGAACCGCGTGTTGAGCGGTACGAGCACGCCGCCGGCACCCAGGATCCCGAGTGCCGCACCGATCCATTGATGGATGTTCGGTGCCCACACCGATGCGCGGTCGCCAGGCTCGAGCCCCGCCGCCATCGCGGCCCGTGTCGAGCGCACCAGGACGTCGGCAAGTCCGCTGAACGTCAGGCGCACCGCCCCGTCGTCGTCGACGAGTGCTTCCTGGTCGGCGAAGTCGCGCGCACGCGCCTGCACCAGACCTGGGATGCTGGTCCATCGCTCGTCGGCCCGCACGGGTCGAGGCTACCCAGGCCACTCACTACGAGACCGCTCGCCAGGAGAGAGGTAGGCATGAGGCTCATCCGCTGCGAACAGTGTGAACGTACCGAGCCCATCGACAAGGTGTCGGGCTGGATCGAGGCCAAGCAAGACGGCAGTACGGGGACATGGGACTTCTGCTCCGTTGCGTGCCTGGCCACATGGTCTGCGGAGTCGAGGTAGAGCATGGCCACGATCGTCCCCGACGGGCAGCTCGTGTACGGCATGCAGCTCCAGGTGCAGGCGAAGTCGAAGACCTTCGTCGAAGACTGGGAAGCCGATGCTGGCGCACCTGAGCTTGCCGCGATCGTGCAGAAAGCCGACGACACGGGCTTTTTCTACGTCGCAGTGTGCGATCACCTCGCGGTCACCAAGCCGATGGACGCACACATGCAGACCACGTGGTACGAGACGATCGCCACGCTGGGCTGGATCGCCGGGCTCACCAAGAACGTGCGCGTGATGTCGCACGTGTACGTGTTGAGCTACCGGCATCCGCTGCAAACCGCCAAGGCCTTCATGACACTCGACGAGCTCTCGAGCGGACGAGCGATCCTCGGCGTCGGCGCCGGCCATCTCCAGGGTGAGTTCGAGCTGCTCGGTCTCGACTTCGAAGCGCGCGGGGCCGTCACCGACGCCGCGATAGACGTTGTGCGCGCCGCGTTCACCGACGAGTACCCGGAGATCGACACGCCCTACTGGGGAAGCATCCGCGACGGCGGCATGGCACCGCGCCCCCGTCAGCAACCGCTCCCCATCTGGGTCGGGGGATCGGCCAAGCCGTCGTTGCGGCGAGCGGCCGAGCGCGGCGACGGATGGCTCCCACAAGGCACCCCTCGTGCCGACATGCCGGGCCAGATCGCCTTTCTCCTCGAGCACCGCACGCGGACCCGCGGCGACGACCCGATCGACCTCGGTGCGATCACCGAGTTCCTCTACGTCGGTGAGCCAGGCTGGGACATCGGTGAGACCACACTGTCGGGACCACCCGAGATGATCGCTGAGCGCCTCAACGAGTTCGGTGCGATGGGCGTGAGCCATCTCCAGGTCCGGTTCCGCAATCGCTCACTCCAAGAGCTGCTCGACCAGATGGACGCCTTCCACTCCGGGGTCGCGCCGCACTTGCACTGCTAGCGTCCATCCCCCAGCATTCTGGAGATCCACGACCCCCGATTCCGGGGCGGTGGATCTCCAGAACGTACGGGCTGAGATCGGGACGGACAGGGGGACGGACCATGGCGGACACGCGATTGAATGCCGGATCGAACGTCGGACTGATCGTCGACGGCGACGGCCACGTCATGGAGCCAGAGGATCTCTGGACCGAGCGCATGGACGCGAAGCGGTGGGGCGACTGGATCCCGCACAAGGTCGTCGAGGACGAGGTGTACGAGACCGTCTACACCGGCGGCGAGGTGCGCGGCGGTGGGCGCGAGCTCCAGGATCAGATGTCGGCCGCGGTCGGCATGACGCCGAAGGAGTTCTTCGATCTGCTCCAGAGCCTGCGCGTCCCCGGCGGGCACGACCCACACGCTCGCATCGCCGACATGGATTCCGAAGGCATCGACGCCGCGGTGCTGTATCCGTCACAGGCGATGTTCTTCGGGCCCGTCGACCCGATCCCTGCGTTGCACGACATCGACTTCGTCTCCGACTGCATCCGCGCGTATAACGACTGGATCGCCGAGTACTGCTCGGCCTATCCCACGCGCCTGTTCGGCATGGCGGGCGTGCCTCTGCAGGACATTGACCGCGCGATCACCGAAGCGCAGCGCGCGGTCGGCGAGCTCGGTCTGCGCGGCGTGTTCATCCGCCCGTCGGCCTACGTGTTCGACGAGGCGGGCACCGAGCTGCCGCTGAACCACTCGGTGTATGACCCGTTCTGGGCCGCTTGCCAGGAGCTCGGCGTGCCCGTGGGGTTCCATCCGGGCGTGCACGTCGATACGCCCGGTGCCTGCCGCAAGTTCGGGCTCGTGGTCGACAGCCCCAACATGATGATCACCAACATGGCGATGGACGAGATCCACGGCGGCTCCGGGCTCGGTCAGGCGGTCGGGAACGCGGCCGACATGATCGTCACGCTCGGTCGCATCACCATGGGCGGCGTGTGCGAGCGGTTCCCAGAACTCAAGTTCCTCGCGCTCGAAGCCGGCGGCGGGTGGGTGCCCACGCAGCTCGAGCGCATGGACGAGCAGGTGAAGGCGTTCCCACTCGAGAAGCGCTGGCTGAGCCTGCTCCCGAGTGAGTACTTCAAACGGCAGTGTTACGTGAGCTTCGAGCCCGAGGAGTGGAACCTCGCGGCGTGCGCAGAGTGGCTCGGCACCGACCGGGTGATCTGGGCGTCGGACTACCCGCACCCCGAGTACCACCCCGGCGTCGTGAAGGAGGTGCAGGAGGCAGTCGAGCCGCTCGCCGACGCCGACCGCCGCAAGATCCTCGGGCAGAACGCGGTTGCCGCGTACAACCTGCAGCTCGCGCCTTGAGCGCACCCCTCACCTTCGACCGACCGCTCGACGTCGCGCGCATGCGGAGCGAGCGACACGCACGGCTCGTGGAAGAGATGGGCGTGCAAGGCGTTGACGCCATGTTCCTCCTCGGCCAGGCGAACGTTGCGTACGCAACCGGTGTGCATGTGCCTGCGGCCGATCAGGCTCGAGCGATCCACCGACGCGCCGTCGCACTGGTAACCGCAGACGGCGCGCCGCCACACGTATGGACGTGGTTCCCCGACGGCGCGCCCGCCGATCTGCCGGCGGGCCATGTGCACCCTGGTATCTCGCTCGAGTGGGATGACGGTGCACGCCGGCTCCTCGACGCGTTCCCAAACGGTCGGGTGGCGATCGACGAGTACACGATGCCGCTCTACAGCCTGCTCGACGGACGCGAGATGGCCGACGCCACGACGATCGTGTCGGCGGCCAAGCTGCTCAAGACCGCCGATGAGATCGAGTGCATCCGTCGAGCCGTGCAGATCAACGAGGCCGCGATCGCTGCGGTCGCACCGACGGTCGCGCCTGGGCTCCGTGCGACCGAGGTGACGGGGCGATTCCTGCGCCAGATCTTCGAACTCGGCGCGTCGTCCAACTCCGTGGACCCGATCTGGCAGGTCATGGCGCTCTCCGTTGCCGACGGGCCCTACACGGTGACCGGAGACGTAGTGTTCCCCACCGTCACCAAGGAGCAGCCCTTCGCGGAGGGCGACCTCGTGTGGGTCGACAACGGGATCGCGTACGAGGGCTACCAATCCGACTACGGGCACACGTGGGTGATCGGACGGGACCCTGACGAGCGTCAGCGTTCGCAGTGTCGTCGCTGGCGCGACCTCGTGGGTGCAGTGCTGGAGGCCACCAAGCCAGGAGCAACCGCACGCGACCTCACCCGCGTCGCGGAGGAGATATGCGGACGGCGACCGTGGCTCCCCCACTTCTATCTCGCGCACGGCATCGGCACCGACAGTGCGGAGATGCCATTCATCGGGACCGACCTCGGCGACGAGTTCGACGAGACGCTCGTGCTGGCCCCAGGGATGGTGATGGTGCTGGAACCCGTCATCTGGGAGGACGGCCACGGCGGCTTCCGAGCCGAGGA